>JAJZSS010000301.1 GCA_021849525.1 Chloroflexota bacterium | reverse complement strand
AGCGCTCTGGCAGCCGGGCTGGGCCGGCCGCGGGCGGCGCGGGCAGTCGGTCGCGCCGAAGCGACCAACCCCCTGCCCCTGGTTATCCCCTGCCACCGGGTGATCGGCAAAGATGGCAGCCTGCGGGGTTACGGCGGCCCGCAGGGCATCCAGCACAAAGCCTGGCTGTTGGATTTGGAGCGCCAAAACCGCCAGACTTCATAAATCCAACGCTCCCAGGCGCGAGTGGTAGAATCTAATTAATCAGCCTGTGCAGGAGCGGGAAGACGCACAGGGTACCTACGCGAGGAGAGCAAAAAATGCCTGAAGCTGTCATTATCGATGCCATTCGCACCCCCATCGGCGCCCTGGGCGGCGTGCTTTCCGCGGTACGGCCCGACGACCTGGCTGCCCATGTCTTGAAAGCGCTGGTCGCCCGCACCGGGATCGACCCGGCCCAGGTTGAAGAAGTCTATCTGGGCTGCGCCAACCAGGCGGGGGAAGACAACCGCAATGTAGCGCGCATGGCGACACTGCTGGCCGGATTCCCGGTGGAGATCCCGGCTGTGACTTTCAACCGCCTGTGCGCTTCAAGCCTGGCAGCTGTGAATACTGCGGCGCGCGCGATCCGCGCCGGGGACGGCGAAGTATATATTGCCGGCGGCGTGGAGAGCATGTCGCGTGCCCCATATTCATTCCCTAAAGCTGAAAAAGCCTTTTCTTTTGGAAATTTAACCGCCTACGACACCGCTCTCGGCTGGCGCTACCCCAACCCTCAGATGGAAGCCCTGTACGGGACTGAATCCATGGGTGAAACGGCGGAGAATATCTACGAGCAGCGCCCAATCTCCCGCGCCAACCAGGATGCCTTTGCCCTGCGCAGCCACCAGCGCGCCATCGCCGCCATCGATTCAGGAAAATTTGCCGAGGAAATCATCCCGGTCCTTATCCCCCAGCGCAAGGGTGAGCCGGTCCGGGTGGATACCGACGAGCGACCGCGGCGAGATACCAGCCTGGAATCCCTGGCCCGCCTGAAACCAGCTTTCCGCACCAACGGCACGGTGACTGCTGGGAACTCCTCCGGGCTGAACGATGGCGCAGCGGCGGTCCTGGTCACCAGTGCTGAAAAAGCACATCAGCTGGGCTTGAAGCCACTGGCGCGCATCGTCGCCAGCGCGGCTGCCGGCGTGCCGCCGCGCACCATGGGTCTGGGCCCGATCCCCGCCACCCGCAAGGCGTTGCAGCGTGCCGGGCTGAGTATGCAGGAGATTGGCCTGATAGAACTAAATGAGGCGTTTGCCATCCAATCCCTGGCAGTGATGCAAGAACTCGGTATCTCAGATGAGATCACCAACGTGAACGGCGGAGCGATCGCCCTGGGCCACCCATTAGGCTGCTCGGGAGCGCGCATCCTGACTACCCTCTTGCACGAGATGCGCCGCCGTGCCCCCCAACAACCCCGCCCCTACTACGGCCTGGCAACCCTGTGTGTGGGTGTGGGTCAGGGCGAAGCAACCATCCTCGAGTGGCTGGACGAGTAGTGCAGATGACTCCTGAACGCTACCCTTTCTTCGCCACGGTGCATATTTTTCTCTTGCGGGATGGGAGTTTGCTCATGCTGCGGCGCTTCAACACCGGCTTCGAAGATGGCAATTACAGTGTGGTCGCCGGGCACCTGGAGGGCGGCGAAACCGTCCGCCAGGGCGCCATGCGCGAAGCCCTGGAGGAAGCCGGAGTGAGGCTCAACCCCGCCGCACTGCAGGTCGCCGGCGTGATTCACCGCAATTCCGACCACGAGCGGATCGACTTCTTTTTAACCGCCACGGATTGGGAAGGCGAGCCGGTTAACTGCGAGCCGCAGTACTGCGACGAGCTGTGTTGGGCAGCGCTGGACAACCTGCCAGAGAACACGGTTGCCTATGTGCGCCGGGCAATCCAAAATTACCAGAATGGGATCTGGTACGACGAGTTCGGTTGGGAATAAGTCGTTTTATCGCAGGTTAATGCACCCGGACCGCGTTCAGGAAATCGGCCAGTAAGCCATAAGCGGTCGTATCCGGGCCGGGGTCTTCTTCGATAATCGACAACAGACCCAGCACGTCACTCTCAATTTGCAGGATGCTTGTGGTGCCATCCACCCGGTAAAGCGGCGAATCTGCCCAGACAATCTCGGGCTGGACGCTGGCCTGGGCGCCATCCCCCTGACGTAACGCCGTGCATACCAGCTTCCAGCGCCCACCCTGGGCTTTGGCGATGGCGATCTGCGAGGGGGTAATTTCTCGAATCCCTTTGCGATCCACCTGAGCCGGTTTGAGCGGCACCCCCATCAATACTGTCGTCAACGCCGAAATCTTGACCGCCGCATCCCAGCCATCCACATCCCCGCTGGGATCGGTCTCGGCGATCCCAATCGCCTGAGCGTAGGCAACTGCCTGCTCAAAGCTCTCACCATTCTCCATGCGCGTCAGGATCAGATTGGTGGTCGAGTTCAATACCCCGCGCAAACTGCTCACCTGCGCGGCCGGCATGGTCTCCCGGTAGAGGGAGAACACCGGCGCCCCATCCATCACCGCCGACTCAAAATAGAAGCGTAAGCCCTTCGAATTAGCCAGGGCGGTTAATTCCCGGTAGGCATGCACCACCGGCCCCTTATTGGCCGTGATGGCATGCATCCCACATTCCAGGGCCGTCTTGAGATGGTCGAGAGCCGGCTGCCCACTGGCGTAATTGACCGGCGAGTTCTCAAACAGGACATCCGCGCCGCACTGGCGGATGAACTCGAAAGCGTCCGCTGGTTTCGCTCGGGTTGAAAGATCATCCAGCGCTGCGCCGCTGGCGATATTTTCCAGCGCCAGAGACAGGTCGATTCCGGCTGGATCAATGGCTGTGCCATGCCTTCCGGTGGCAATCCCGGTAACGCTGAACGTAAGGTCATACGCCTCACGGAGCGAGGCTTCTTTTCGCATCAGCAAACGCGCCAGCGCTTGCCCTACATTGCCAAAACCCAACAGGGCTAATTTCACATGCGGCATAACTTCCTCCTAGATTTGAGGCCAGGGATAGGGACGGCGATATGGATCGGGCGGCGGGAAAACCGACTGGCTGACCAGCTTCTCCGCCCGGGCTTGCAGGGCTTTGATCTCCCCGCGGGTCAGGTACGGCTTAAGCGATTGGGCGAGTGCCGACTCCCCACCGGCTGCGTCGTTCAGTTTGGTGTGGAAATCCGCCAGGCTGCTGCACAGGTCTTCACCCAGCGGCTGCCCGGTGAAATCCCAGATCACGGTGCGCAGTTTATCTTCGACATGAAAACAGACGCCGTGATCGATCAACCACAGGTGCCCATCCGGATCGACCAGCACATGGCTGCCTTTGCGGTCGGCATTATTAACCAGCAGATCGAAAGCAACCACCGGGCGCAAACGCTCCCGATCTTCATGAGTAAACGTAAAATAATGATATTCAGGATCATGCTCAATGAATAATTGCAGCGAGCCGGGTCCCAGCGGCCCCTGCTTGCGATACACCGTCGGCGGCACCAGTCGCCAGCCGAGCGCTTCGCTCACGAGATAAGCCGCTACTTCCCGCCGCGCCAGGGATGCCGCCGGGAAATCCCACAGCGGGCGCTCACCGCGGGTCGGCTTATACACAGCCCGGGTCGTTTCACCCTCGTAATTTATCGATGCTAAAAAAGTGTAATTGGATCCCCACATAAATTCGCCCCGGATTTCCACTTCACCCCGGAGCAATAACTCAAGGCTTGGGCTGTCATCAGTGTTCATATCGAATCATCGCCAGGATCACCAACCAGACCGTTTTCAAGAATACCATGCGCCAGGGTTAATGTTTA
>JAJZSS010000300.1 GCA_021849525.1 Chloroflexota bacterium | reverse complement strand
ACGCCCGCACTACTTGCGCCCCACTGACGTTTTCTTGCAGGCGAGAAGATAGATCGCCGATGGCTTGATCGACGGCCAGAAAATATGCTCCAACTTTGCGACCGAAATTGAAAGTGAGCCAGACGAGGGGTATCAAGGGTATCAGTGCTACGAATGCCAGACGGCTATTCTCGATGAATAAAAGGACGCTGATGCCGCCGAGTAATAACACCAACCGGACCATCTCTACGATCCCTAACCCGGTGAAACGCTCTACCGCGCGCACATCCTCGATACAGCGGCTGATAAGCTGTCCGGTTTGAGCATGATCATGGTAGCTAAAGGATAGGTGCTGGATATGATCATATAACCGGTTGCGTAGATCATAGCCAATGTGAGCAGCCACCCATTCGCTTAAATACTGGTTGATATAGGTTAACACCGAGGTAACCAGCCCCAAAGCGGCAATTGCCAGAGCCGCCCAAAGCAAGAAACCCCGATTGATTTGCGCCAGACCGGTATCAATGACCTGTTGGATGATCCTGGGAATTGCCAGACTTGCAGCCGTTAATCCGAGGGTTGTCAGCAGTGCAAGCAGCACCTGGAGGCGATACTTCTGCAGGACGCCGCTCAATTTTCGAAGTGCTCGCATAATGTTTTTTTACTCTTCTGGTCGGGGGAGTTAGTCCGCCTCCGGATTTTGAGTTTCGATCATGAAAATGGTTTCGGCGAGATCGATCTGGGTGATAATTGGAGGCGATGTTTGGGTGTCGCCCGCCTCTATCTTTTGCTGGTAATAGAGCTCAGCCCGTACCTGGTATTGTCCGGCGCCGGGCATTCCACGCAGGTGCATGGTAATTTCCATTTTTTTCGTCATTGACTCGATAATACTGGCAACAGCGACAGGTTTCCCAGCCGGGTTGGTGATCATAATATCGATGCTGGGGCGTTTTTGGAACGGATCAACTTCCAAGGATATTCGCACCCGCTGTCCATCGGGCCAGGGTTCGGCGTTCAGCTCCCGAATCCGGACTTCTTCGGGGGGTAAGGGTATCTCATCAGGGTCGAGGAAAAAAAGATCCATGGGTCATCCTGTTTCGGGATTAAGTACCCATGATTATACCCCCTGCATCGAGCAATTTCATTCATCGAACAAATAAGTCGCTTCAGCGTAATAGCGTACACCTTTGCGCCCCAGGATGTCCTTTAACCACTGATCCAGGCGATCATTTTTTTTATCTAGCGATGCTTCCGATTCCAGCTCACTTAGCGGGTAGTCAACGTGAAGGGCACGTGGGGATATCGTAACCCGAGTAATCCCGCTGGGTAGAAGTAAGCCTGAAGCTGCCAGGTGCATGATGTCTTTTATCCTGATTTGTGGAAAGATTACAAGGCCACTGAATAAGGGATAGATTTGGCTCAGGGTGTGTACATCCAGCGTGTTGGTCCGGTCCAGCCGGGCGCTTTCCTGGTAGCTATTGACGATTTGGTTCAACAGGAGCACCCGCTCTGGCAGGTCTTCGATGCAGGTACATAACGAATAAGTAGTGCCATCTGCCAGGCGTACCAGCACCAGGTTATAGGAATCATACAGGCTGGGCTGCACGCTTCCGATGGGGACTGGCTGCAGCTCCAGACCTGGGATGGATGCCAGGTTATTCAGGAATCGGCGGGCATTCATTTCCCATACGACATGATTCCAGGTTTGTAAGTCCAGGCCTGGATCATCCGGCTCAACGACCTGGACCAGCACGTGAGGAAAACCCAGGGCACGCAAGGCCATGGTCCGGTTAGCCCCATCCAGCACCATATACGCCTCTGACCCATCTTGTAGGGGAGTAACAATCGGAGGATTGCGAAATATTCCGCTGCTGCGGATGCGAAGGACTAATGGTCGGGTCCGGCTGCTGTCATGTTGTTCGTGGAGTAAAACTTTATCGAGGGGAACGAAAGTCAGATGGGGTAGGTTATGCATGGATTTCCTTGAAAATATCACACAAATAGCTAAAAATTTCCCCGAATGCCTTGTATTCCAAACCTGTGCTGATAAGATCGAGTGGATCGGTAATCATGATCGTTTTAAGATGTGAAAACCGGAAAACACGTCTCACCGGGCGATCTTCGAATACAGCCAGCGATTACGTAAATTCGAGCTTAATTGTCTATATTTTACCGGATGTTTGATGATTGGACAATTTAAAAAAATCGACAGGGCAATCTTTTCAAAGCCAAAGGTTGCCCTGTCGATTGAGCGACAAATATTCGTCTGTTCTCCTGATCGTTTTATGCCCCAGCAATATAGGCCAACGCCAGCGTTCCTGGTCCAACATGGGTTCCTACAACCGGACTGAGATCTGTAAGAATGGACTCATCTGCGTCGATCTTTTTTGTTGCCAAAGCTTCCAGCTGGATAGCATCTTCCTGTGAATTGGCGTGCATGGTTGCCAGTTTCACTGGTTTACGCTCCCCAACATGCTCAGCGATAATTTCTACGATCCGCCCGATCGATTTGGAGCGGGTGCGGACCTTTTCCAACGGTTCTATCCGTCCCCCGGTTAATTCAAGAATCGGTTTGATGTTCAGCGCACTGCCGAGCAAGCGAGTGGCACCACCAATCCGACCACCGCGATGTAAAAATTCCAGCGTGTCTACTGCAAAAACAATACCGGTGTTGCCACGCAAGTTTTCTGCCAGGGCTTTGCATTCCGCCAGGCTGGCCCCTTGTTCAGCTGCTTTCGCCACTTCCAGGACAATAAAACCCATCGCCATCGCTGTGGTCTGTGAGTCGACGATCTCGATAGCAGCATCTGCCAGGAATTGTTTTACCTTGACCGCCGTATCGATCGTGCCGGAGAGTTTTTCCGAGATCAAGATTGCCAGGACCTGATCGCCTCTTTCCTGGATATCTTTGAAAATTGTCTCAAAGGATTTAAAGGCTACCTGGGAGGAAGATGGCATAATTTTTGTCGTCGATAATCGTTTGTAAAATTCATCCGGTACAATATCGACCCCATCTTCAAAGGTTTCGTTTCCCCAGATAAGCACCTGGGGTCCAACCTGAATTTGATATTGAGTGCGTAATTCTTTCGGGATGCAGGCAGTACTATCCGTAACGATGGCTACTTTTGACATGATTGCTCCTTTAACAGAAATGAACAAACGGGATTGAAAAAATAAATAATCAATTGCGAAATTGCTGAGTAATAATAACCCTGTTCTGACGATCCGGTTACGAAGGTCAGGTAAACCGGATATGGTCATTCTCTGGATTTGCTGCCAAGTGTGATTACCCCCTTGATTTCTTTGAGCGTCGAAGCTGATTTCTTTCATTATATATCTCAAAATTACTTGACCATTCATGCCATGCGCGCTAAAATGCAGTGCTATGTTTGAAAACCTGACTGATCGGCTAAATGAAGTCTTTACCCAATTGCGGCGGCGCGGCAAGCTGAGCGAGGCGGATGTCGATACCGCCATGCGGCAGGTACGCCTGGCTTTGCTGGAAGCGGATGTCAATTATGGCGTCGCAAAAGACTTCGTCGCTCGCGTGCGCGAGCGGGCAATCGGTCATGAGGTTTCAAAGGCACTCAATCCGGGCCAGATGGTGGTCAAAATCGTCAACGAGGAATTGATTGCCACCCTGGGCGAGCCGGACCGCCTGAACCTTAGTGGGGCACGCCCGCGGGTTTTAATGCTGGTTGGTTTGCAAGGATCGGGCAAAACTACGACGTCGGGTAAACTGGCGCGTATCCTCCGCAGCCAGGGTGAGCGGGTGATGCTGGTGGCAGCCGATCCATACCGTCCCGCGGCAGTCCGCCAGTTACAAACCCTGGGCGAGCGCTTGAATACCATGGTATTC
>JAJZSS010000299.1 GCA_021849525.1 Chloroflexota bacterium | reverse complement strand
GGACTTAATGTACAGGAATTATGGAGCGGCCTGATCGCCGGGCGCTCCGGGATCAGACGGATCACCCAGTTCGATCCCTCGGCCTACCCCTGCCAGATTGCCGGGGAAATCGACGGATTCCACGCCGAAGATTATATGGATCGCAAGGAAGCGCGGCGCATCCCCCGTACCGCGCAAATTGCCCTGGCTTCAGCCACGCAGGCAATCCAGGATGCAGGTCTGGCGCAGCCATTTGTCGATCCGGAACGCGTCGGGGTGGTATTTGGCTCGGCAATCGGCGGCCTGGATCGCATCGACGAGGCGCTGCAGACCTTACGCAATGAAGGTTATAACCGGGTGAATCCCTTCACCATCCCGGCGGGCATTCCCAATCTGTCGGCGTTTATTGTTGCCTACAATTACCAGTGCCTGGGACCGAATATCACGATCGCAACGGCCTGCGCCACGGGCAGCCAGGTGATCGGCGAGGCGGTGGAGTTTGTCCGCCGGGGCTCTGCCGACGTGGTGATTGCCGGCGGAACCGAAGCCCTGATCCGAGATTTCGCCATCGGCGGTTTTTCGGCGATGCGCGCTCTGCCGGTCAACTTCAATGACCGCCCGGAAGCGGCTTCCCGCCCCTTCGACCTGAACCGGGAAGGATTTGTATTCTCAGAGGGCGCCGGCGCGATGGTGATCGAGAGCCTGGAGCACGCCCAGCAGCGCGGGGCGCGGATATACGCCGAAGTTGCCGGGCATGCCTCGTCCACGGATGCTTTTCATATGGCAGCCCCGGATCCGCAGGGCCTGGGCCCGTCGCGCGCCATGCGCTGGGCGCTCAAGGATGCCGGCTTGCCCCCGGAGGCGGTGGACTACATCAACGCCCACGGCTCATCGACCCCGCTCAACGATACTACCGAGACGAAATCCATCAAGGACGTCTTCGGCGAGCATGCCTACAGGCTGGCAGTCAGCTCTACCAAATCCATGCTGGGGCATGCGATGGGTGCTTCGGGTATGCTGGAAGCTATCGCCTGCGTGATGGCGATCGAAGATGGCTGCCTGCCGCCCACCATCAATTATGAAACCCCCGACCCCGACTGCGATCTCGATTATGTGCCAAACGAGGCGCGCCAGGCAGTGGTGAACGTGGCATTATCCAATTCATTTGGCCTGGGCGGGCAAAACGCCTGCGTGGTGATTAAACGTTTCCAGGCGTAACCAAGGAGATCAATGAATATTCTGATTAATACCAAGATGGTCAAACGCTACACCCGCCTGGGTCAGATCCTGATGTTCAGCGGTATGGCAGTCCTGGTCGGCGGGATGATCGTCAATATTAAAATGCCGGAGATGGTCAATCTGTCCCTGGGCGGCCTGCTGCTGGGCTTTCTACTCTCGCAGGTCGGGATCCAGATCAGCAACAAGTGGGCGCGCCAGCCCCGCCCGTACGAGGCGATCAATAAATCGCTGAAAGGACTGGGCGGCAACTATTCGCTCTACCACTACACCACCCCGGCGTCTCACCTGCTGGTCGGGCCTTCGGGGGTGTGGGTGATCCAGCCCAGGTATCAGGGTGGGACAATTTCCTACAGCAACGGGCGCTACCGCCAAAAAGGCGGGAATATGTACCTGAAAATCTTTGGGCAGGATGGACTGGGCCGCCCCGACCTGGAAGCCCAGGCTGAAACTGCCAAAGTGCGGAATTATCTGAGCAAGCTGCTGCCGGCCGAGAAAATCCCCAATATCAATGCCGTACTGGCATTTATCCATCCCAAGGCCACGCTGGTCCAACCGGAGGGCGAACTGCCAGCTTACCCCTTTGTGACGATGGATAAGCTCAAAGACGTGGTACGCAAATCCAGCAAGGGAAAAGGTGGGGGGCTTACCAACGTCCAGGTTAACGAGCTGCGGGCAGCCTTTGAGAATCCGCAGACTCTAGGGCCGGTAGAAAAGATTGAATCCCCAGCCGAGCCTGAGCCGTTGGCTGCAGCCGAAGTGGAAGTCGAAGCAGACGGCGAAGTGATGAGCGAGCCGGAAAAAGCCGCCGAAGAATAAGATTTAAACGATTAATATGCAAGCGTCCAGCGGTGTGTTCCGCTGGACGCTTTTGATTTAAAGAACTTTGCAGGCTTGCCTGGCGGTTATCCCTTGAGAAACTCGTCGAGGGCTTCCTTGCTGATGCGGTAAGCGCTGCCAATCTTGCGGGCTTTCAGATCACCGGCAGTGATGGCTGCCAGCACATCTTCTTCAGAGACCTTCAGGTAGGCCGCGGCTTCCCCTGGGGTCATGACGCCGGCTGCGGCTGCCCCGGCTGCGGGCGCTCCACCAGCAGGCGTGGCCGCGCTACCACCGGTCATCCCTTTGAGAGAATCGGCCAACACATTGCCCACGCCCAATCCAGCGCCGATCCCGGCGGTCAGGCCGGCCCCACCACTGGGATTCTGAGCGGCATCGCGCATGGCATCGGCAGCCTGGAGCTGGGTATATGTCGCCATATCGAGCATACCCATCTGGCGCAGCTCTTCCGCCGATTTGGTGGATGGCTTGAGGTTTTCGATATAGAAAGTCTTGAGCACCAGGCCAAGCGCCAGGAAATCATCCTGAGATTTGGCGCGCACACCGGCACCCAGCTCATCGGTCAGACCGATCATCTCCGGGACGCTGTTCTTGGCTGCGGTCTCGCCCAGCAGGTCCTGCAGGCGGGAGAGCAGCATGGAGCGCAAGCGGGATTCGATATCGCTGGTGTTGTAGATGCCCTGGGCGCCTACCACCTGGGTGACGAACTGCTGGGGATCTTGCACCTGGAAGCTGTAGGAGCCAAAGCCCTGCAGCAGGGCCACGCCCAGGCCCATGTTGGGGTTGCGGACGATGATGGGTTGGGCGGTGCCCCATTTGCGATCGGCGAACTCGCGCATGGAGACGAAGTACACTTCCGCCGGGAAGGGCGTACGCTCGTTGAAGAGCTTGCCCAGCCAGTCGGTAAGCACCGGGACATTGGCGGTGGTGATGGTATGCCGTCCGGGGCCAAACACATCCAGGGCGTTGCCATCCCGGAAGAAAACAGCCGTCTGGGATTCGCGCACGATAAGCTGCGAGCCGATCCGGAAATTGCCCGGTCCTTCTTCGGGGAAGCGGTGGACAATCTCATTGCGCATTTCATTTGGATATTCGATGACATCAAAAATTCTGGCCATTGGTTATCTCCTGGTTCAGATCATTTGCGAAAACATTGGGAACAGATTATTGCAGTGGCTCTGGCGTGCCGCTCGCGGGTGGGACGTCGGTTTCCGCCGGGGTTTCACCGAGGACGGCTTCTTCGCGCAGATTGAAGGCTTCAATCGCTGCCTGGGAGGTGGAGGTGAGGTTGCGAATGGCAGCGGGGAGCCCATCCGAGCCGATCGAGGCTTCCAGATTGTCGATAGCCCTGGCTACCCCATCCGCCAGATCCAGCAGCTGAGCGTCGTAGTGGTAGAGTTTTTCGAGCTCGGCTTCATTGATTTTGACGGCCTCGAACAGGGATGAGTGGCCGCGGGTGGCGCGGCGGATGCGATCGGCAAAGGTGCGCAGCTTGATCGCCGCCCGTTCCAGATCGTCGACATAAGTGATCTCGCCCTGGACGATGAATTCTACCTGCAAGGCGGATATGCGCTGCCATTCCTTCTCAAAGCGTTCGGCGATGGAATCGCGCAGCAGTTTGTCAGAATCCCGCCGCGCCTGGCGCTCGATATAGCCTTTGAAACCAGGGATCTTGGCCAGGATTTTCTTGAATGGATCCATGTCTTCTTGCACAGTTCCAAAAAATTGATCAGTCATTGCCCTCTCCTTATTGTATTAACATCTGGCATTCAATTTGATTATAG
>JAJZSS010000298.1 GCA_021849525.1 Chloroflexota bacterium | reverse complement strand
AGACCTGCGCCAGCTGCCCTTGTTCAGCGCCGAACAGCGCTTCGAGCTTGGTCTCACCGGTACAGTGGATGTAGTGGATGGGCACGGGCACATTCTCGCCAGCTCCAATCCAACCCGCGTGCTCACCAATGTCAGCCAGGACGAGGTGGTGAATAAACTGTTTGTCTCCGGCCAACCGGGGGTAGAAAACTGCCTGGGCTGCTCAAACGACCAGCTCTCCGAACTCACCGACGAGGTGGTGGCGTTCGCACCGCTGGCCGAAGCGCCCTGGGGCGTGGTGATCCGCCAGAAAGCCGCCGAAGTTTTTTCTCTGGTCCGCCGCCTGATCCTGGTGACCGGCATCCTGGCATTGGTTACTTTGCTGGGAGCCTTCTTTCTGGTGTGGGTGACCACCAAAAGTGTGATCAAGCCTGTCCAGACGCTGACCGAAGCCGCCCAACGCATCGCCGAAGGCGATCTGGATACCCCGGTGAGCGGATTATCCGACCATCTTTATACCCGGGATGAGCTGGGCATCCTGGCGCAAAGCTTCGCAGGGATGCGCCGCCAGATCAATCGCTCAATGACTGAAATCCAGAGCCTGAACCAGAATCTGGATGCCCGGGTGCGCGAGCGTACCCAGGCCGCGCTGGATTCCCAGCTGGAAGCCCAGGCAGCCCGGGATGACCTGCGCGCCATCATCGATGCCCTGAGTGACGAGCTGGTGGTATTGGATGTGAGCAAGCATGAAGTTCAGCTGGCCAATCGCATCGCCCAGGAACACCACGCTGATCAGGGGAATATGATTGGCATACCCTATTACCAGGTCTTTCCCTGCCTGCACCCGCAGTCTGAGGCGCCGTGCGAGTGCCCGATTCCCGAAGTACTTGCGAGCGGCGAACCCGTCCGCAGCATCCACTACCATCCCATCGATGGCGACCGCAGCCAGCGCATCCTGGAAATTGTGGCCTCGCCCATGCGAGATGCCAGCGGCGAGATCACCCGGGTGGTGGAGCTGCTGCGAGATGTGACTGAAGAACACAGTATGCGCGAGTCGCTGCTGCGCCGCAACCAGCAGCTGGCCATCCTGAATGCCATCTCCACCACAGTCAATAAATCCCTGAACCTGCAGGAGCTGCTCGACCATACCCTGACCGAAGTCTTGCGCCTGACTGCAGTGGATGTGGGGGCGGTCTTCTTGCTGGAAGATGTGCTGGGCAAGCTGGAGCTGGCCGCCTGCCAGGGTTTATCCCCGGAAGCCGCCCACCTGGCCTCGGAAATGGGCATGCTGGACAGCTCGTGCGGGGGTATCCTGGACCGCGGCGAAGTGGTTGTGGTGCCCGATATCCAGAACTACCGGGGCAAGCGCGCCCGCTCGTTGAAAAAAGAGCATTTATCCTCGCTGTTTCATGTGCCCCTCACCACCAAAGGCACCACCCTGGGGAGTATGTGCCTGGGAACCCGCAAACCGGTCCAATTCACAGCGGAAGAAGAAGACCTGCTGAAAGCCATCGGCAGCCAGATTGCGGTAGCGGTCGAAAACGCCCGCCTGTACGCTGAAGTCCAGCAAAAAGAACAGCTCCGGGGCGAACTGTTCAGCAAGGCGCTCAACGCCCAGGAAGATGAGCGTAAGCGCATTGCCCGCGAGCTGCATGATGAGACCAGCCAGACCCTGACCGCCATGTTGTTCACCCTGGACGACGCCGCCGAATGCGCTGAAACCAGCGAAACCCGCCAGCGCCTGAAGGCGCTGCGCGGGCTGGCCGAGCATACCCTGGATGGGGTCCATAAACTGATATTTGATTTGCGCCCCAGCATGCTCGATCACCTGGGCCTGGTGCCAGCTTTACGGACCTATGCCGAATCACGCCTGGCAGAACAGGGGGTGCGCGTGGTGGTGGACGAAACTTCCGCCCCCCGCCGCCTGGAGCAGGATGTGGAGACGGCGGTCTTCCGGGTAGTCCAGGAAGCGATCAACAACATCGCCCGGCATGCCGCCGCCCGGAATGTATGGATCCAGTTTAATTTCAACCATCAAAGCCTTAAAATCAACGTTGAAGACGATGGGATCGGCTTCGAACCCAGCGCCATCCAGGCCAGTCCTGGCAGCCAGCGGGTGCTGGTAGGCTCGCGCGGCCTAGGCTTGATGGGCATGCGTGAACGCCTGGAAATCCTGGGGGGCGAGCTTGAGATCACCTCACTGCCTGGCCAGGGAACTGAGCTGGTGATCTCAGTTCCGCTGAACGGGAGGAGGGAGACCATTGCCTGAGCTGCGGGTGCTGATCGTGGACGACCATGCCATTCTCCGGGATGGCATCCGCTCCCTGCTGGAGCGCCAGGAGGATATCCAGGTGGTGGGCGAAGCCGGCGACGGGCGCCAGGCCCTGGAGCTGGCAGCCGCCCTGAAGCCGGATATTGTGCTGATGGACATCAATATGCCGGAGATGAACGGTCTGGATGCCACCCGCCTGATCGTGGACCAGCACCCGGAAATCAAGGTCCTGATCCTTACCCAGCACGATAACCACGAATATATCATTTCGCTACTGCAGGCCGGCGCCGCGGGTTATGTGCTCAAGCGCTCTGGCGGCCGCGAACTACTCACCGCCATTCGCCAGGTTGCCAGTCAGGGGGCTTATCTGGAAGGCAGTGTGACACGCCACCTGCTGGACCGCTATACCTCCCGCCCGGCGGACAGTAAGGATGGGCTGGGAGCACTGACCGAGCGCGAGCGCCAGGTATTAAATTTGATTGCCCTGGGTAAAACCAATAAGGAGATCGCTCACCAGCTGGTCATCAGCCCCAAGACGGTCTCAGTGCACCGCACCAATATCATGAATAAGTTAAACGTGGCGAGCAGCTTCGAGCTGATCCGTTTCGTCACTCAAAACGAGCTCCTGGACCTGAGCAGCAGGTCCAGCCAGCCTGAAAGCGAGCCGCCATCTGCATAAGCACATCACCGAGTGGCTACGCGTATCTTATTTTCAAGGAATTAGAAAATGCCAGAAAACACCGCACTGAAGATCGAGTTCATCCTGATCCCCGCTGGCCCCATGATTATGGGCAGCGACGTGAATCGTGATCACTCCGCCCAGACCGACGAGTACCCCTCGCACGAGCTGGAGGTGACCGAGTTTTATATCGCTCGCTACCCGGTTACCAACGCCCAGTACCAGAAGTTCGTGGAGGAAAGCGGGCAGCGTGCCCCGCTCTTCTGGAAGGACAACCAGGTTCCGGCGGGTAAGGAAGATCATCCGGTGGTGGGTGTATCGCTGAATGATGCGCTGGCATTTTGCGCCTGGGCGCGCCAGAAAACAGGCTTACCGGTGCGGCTGCCAACCGAAGCTGAATGGGAAAAGGCGGCCCGCGGACCGCAGGCGAACATCTACCCCTGGGGTAACCAGTGGGAAACCGGGCGCTGCAACAGCCGTGAGGCTAAGCTCGACAGCACCACACCGGTGGATCAATTCTCGCCGGCCGGCGACAGCCCATATGGTGTGGCAGACCTGGCTGGGAATGTTCAGGAATGGCTGAGCTCGATCTTTGGCCCCTATCCTTACGATCCGGCGGATGGGCGCGAAGCGCTGGTCAACGTGGAAGGCGAGGTATCCCGCTTCCCGCAGATCTATGAAACCGGTGGCACTTCGATCCCCGAATCGATGGAAGCCGCCCTGGGTAAGGCGACCCTGCGGGGAGGTTCGTACCGGCTTAAGAAATCCGAAAGCCGCTGCGCATACCGGTCGTGGGCGGCTCCCATGCATCGCAGCGATGATACCGGGTTCCGGGTCTGCTACGAGCCAGCCGGATAATTTATCGTCCTGGTGGGAGCGCTCCCATGCACCCGCGACGATACCGGATTCCG
>JAJZSS010000297.1 GCA_021849525.1 Chloroflexota bacterium | reverse complement strand
GGGGGGGTCAAGGTCGGTGAGGTGACCGTTGACCAGGTATATGGTGGGATGCGCGGGGTGAAAGGTCTGGTGACGGATATCTCCTCGGTGGACCCCGGTGAAGGCATTCGCCTGCGCGGTTATACCATTCCCGAGCTGATCGTGAAGCTGCCCAAGCCGCCCGGAGCAGAAATGCCCTATGTGGGCGGGTTATATTATCTGCTGCTCACCGGCGAAGTCCCCACCCTGAAGGAAGCCCAGGCAGTAGAAGCCGAGTGGAACGCCCGCAGCCAGGTGCCCGGCTACGTTTTCGATGCGCTCAATGCCATGCCCGATGGGACGCAGGCCATGACTCTCTTCTCGCTGGCCATTCTGGCGATGCAAAAAGAATCTGTCTTCACCAAAGCCTACGAAACCGGGATGCGGAAGGATGAATACTGGGAATATACCCTGGAAGACAGCCTGAATCTGACCGCCAAACTGCCGGCGATTGCCGCCTATATTTATAATAAGCTGCAGGGCAAGGACGTTCGCGCCTCAGCCCAACCGGACCTGGATTGGGCGGGGAACTTCGGGAAGCTGCTCGGTGTCAGCGATCCCGATTTTGCCGATTTAGCCCGTCTGTACCTGATTATCCATTCCGATCACGAAAGCGGCAATGTCAGCGCCCACGCCACCCACCTGGTCGGGACCACCCTGTCGGATGTCTATTACGCAGCCTCAGCCGGTATGAATGGGCTGGCCGGCCCGCTGCACGGGCGTGCCAATCAGGAAGCTCTGCAGTGGCTCAAACAGGTACGCGACCTCTACGGTCGCGTACCCAGCCGGCAGGAGCTAGAAACCTTCTCCTGGGAGAAGCTCAACGCCGGACAGGTGATCCCCGGTTACGGGCATGCCATCTTGCGCATCACCGATCCGCGCTATACCGCCCTCTACGATTTCGGGCGCAAACATTTCCACCAGGACGAATTATTCGATCTGGCTGTTCTGGTATATGATGTCGTCCCGGATGTGCTGCGCAGCCAGGGTAAGGCCAAGGATCCATGGCCGAATGTGGATGCCATCAGCGGGACTTTACTGCATCACTACGGGGTCCATGACTGCGGGAGAGGCTGTGGCTTCTACACCGTCGCTTTCGGCGTCAGCCGCATCCTGGGCGTATCAGCCAACCTGGTCTGGGCGCGGGCTCTGGGCCAGCCTCTGGAGCGCCCGAAGTCCCTGACCACCGCCGAGCTGGAAGCCATCGCCGCCAAAACAATGTAGGCCTGGTCGCTAAGATATAGACGCAAGAAAATAAAACCCCAGGGGTTTCAGAAATCTGAAAGATTTCAACCCCTGGGGTTTATATTTATCAACTCACCTGACTGATTAAACCACTATGGCGTAGGCGAAGGCACAGGCGCCGGCGAGCTTACCGCATCCCCGCTGCTGATCCAGGTGAATACCCGCCCGGCGGAAGCTGCCCCGGCCGGCGTCCAGATCGGGTTGCCGCTGTCATCGGTGCCGGTCTGGCGCACAGCGACCACCGACCAGCGATACACATGAGGGACGCTGTCGGCGGCACGGAAGCTGGCATTGACGATGTGCTTGCTGTCGGTTACGTAGGCCACTTCACGCCGCCCAAGACCTTCGGTAATGTCTTCGATGGTCACGGCATAAGCTTCATTACCGCGCAGCGTGCCCACCGCTGCCCACTGCAGGGTGACTACTTCATCCGCGATGCCGAAAGACGCGCCATCCACCGGCAGGAGTAAATTGGGCGCCGAGTAGGGTGGGGGGGGGGTAGGTGTAGGGGAGGGTCCTGGGGTGGCGTTGCGCCGGCAGAGCGGGATCTGCAATACGACTCCCGGGCGAACGATATCGTTGACCATGCCGTTGTATTCCCGGATAGCAGCCATCTCCACATTGAAGTTCAAGGCGATGCTGCTCAGGGTGTCGGTGTTCTGCACCGTGTAGGGGTACTTCTCGCAGGCGGCTTCGGTCGCTTCGGCCGCGCTGAGCGTGCTGGTGGCCGGCGGCGTGTTGGTCGGGGTCGGCTGCGGGATCAGCAGGCGCTGGTCCGGGTACACGTTGGAGCAGTCCGCCGAGAGCTCGGGGTTATTCAGCACAATCGAGTTCACCGAGACGCCAAAGGACAGGGCGATCCCCAGGCAGGTGTCATTTGCCTTGACGATGTAGGTCTGAGGCGTGGCGCTGGGCAGCGGGGTGGGTGTGATCGTAGGCGTCTCGGGAGTCGGTGTGAGAGTCGCAGTGGGGGTCAGGGTGACGGTGGGGGTAACGGTAGCGTCAGCTACAGCGGTCGCCGTGCGCTGCATGGCGAAGTACACCAGCAGGGCGCCAATGGCGACCAGCAGCGCTACCACCCCGATGGCGACCGGCAGGCTGAGGGTCAGCTCAGGCATCCGGCTGCCTTTCACGGCTTTATGGGGTTGGCTGGGTTTATCCCCGGTGGCAAATTCGGTGCCGCACACCATGCAGCGGGTGGCGTCTTCGCTCACCCGCGTCCCACAGGTGGGGCAGGTTTTAGTCGGTTTGGAAGATTTTTCGGTAGCCATATCCTCTAGTTTTCCAGGGCAAGGACCAGGGCTTGCCAGTCTGGCGTAACCCTGAAAGCGTTACGCATCAGGTTGCCCACAGGGTTTGTTTTCAGGTTCGACAACCTGGGCGGATTGCCTTCGGGATTATACCAGCCTTTTTACCCGCGTTATAAGCCGGGTGCAGGGCGTGATATACTCCGCCTATGCCGCCTCCTGCAGTGCCATACGCCGTATACCTGCATATCCCGTTTTGCGTCCACCGCTGCGGGTACTGTGATTTTAACACTTATGCCGGGTTGGAAGACCTGATCCCGGCTTACACGGCAGCCCTATGCCGTGAGATCGCCCTGGTGGCGCAGTCGGCCGGGGAGCGCCTGCCGGTGCATACCATCTTCTTCGGCGGCGGCACGCCTTCCCTGCTTTCCGAAGCGCAGCTTGAATCGATTTTACGCTCCCTGGCAGAGGCTTTTGATTGGCAGCCGGGGATCGAGATCAGCCTGGAGGCCAATCCCGGCACGGTCAGCCTGGCTTCGCTGCAGGCGATGCGCCGCCTGGGGGTGAACCGCCTCAGTCTGGGGATGCAGTCTGCCCATCCCGGCGAGCTGCGCCTGCTGGAGCGCCAGCACGATTACCCGGAGGTGGTGCGCGCCGTCACGGCTGCCCGCCAGGCTGGATTCGACAATCTCAACCTGGACCTGATCTACGGCTTGCCGGAGCAGGAACTTACTACCTGGCAGAACAGTCTTGAATTAGCCCTGGGCCTGCATCCCGAGCATCTTTCCCTGTACGCCCTGTCCATCGAGCACGGCACGCCTCTCAAGCGCTGGGCAAACCGCGGCCTGATCCCCGAGCCGGACCCCGACCTGGCGGCGGAGATGTATGAGTGGGCGGATGCGCACCTGGCTGCAGCTGGTTACGAGCAGTATGAAATCTCCAACTGGTCCAAAGCGCAGCCCTGCCGCCACAACCTGCAGTACTGGCGCGGCCTGCCCTATCTGGGATTGGGCGCCGGGGCGCATGGCTATGCCAGGGGTGCGCGGACCGCCAATGTGCTGGCGCCGGCTGCCTATATCGCCCGCCTGAAGGAAGGGGAGCCACAGGAATTTCCGAGCACGCCTGCCACTGCCAGCCTGACCCCGGTCGATCGCCAGGCGGAGATTGGTGAGACCATGATGATGGGTTTGCGCCTGACTCAGGAGGGCGTCTCGGAAGCCGATTTCCAGGCGCGCTTCGGGCAAAAATTGGAAGAAATATTTGCGGGGGAGATCACAGAGTTACAGGGCTACGGCCTGTTGGAATGGGCGGAGGAAGCACCGCAGCGCCGCC
>JAJZSS010000296.1:901-3844 GCA_021849525.1 Chloroflexota bacterium | reverse complement strand
TGCGCCTTCGGCATTTTACTCGGTGGGGTGGCTCAGCAAGTGGTTGAGTATGCTGAATGCCCGGTGCTGGTCATTCGCGCCCCTTACCGCAAGTTGATGCATGTTCTCCTGGTCACGGATGGATCCGCGCACAGCCGGAATGCGATGGAGTTCGCGGCAAAATTCCCCTTTATTCCAGATGCCAGTTTCCACCTGCTCCATGTCCTGCCGCCCTCTGCCATTCTCACCCCAGAGACCCTGGCCCAGGTTTGGAGCCTGTCGGATGATGTGATCGATCTGCCGGTATTTACTTCTGAAGAGCTGGCAGCCGAGGAGGAAACGGCGCGCAAGGCAGGTCAGACTGTTGTGGATGAAGCCGACCAGATTCTCAGCTCACAAAATATCCATGCCAGACATGTTCTCTTACGTGGAGATGCCGCCACCGAAATCCTCCAATACGCCCGCGATACGAAAATCGATCTGATTGTCGTTGGCTCCCGCGGCTTGAGCCAGGTACAAAGCTGGCTGGTGGGGAGTGTATCGCGCAAACTGGTCCACTATGCGGAATGTTCTGTAATGCTGGTCAAGCGAGCTCAAAGCGCAACCGGAACAGCCATCGAGGATTGGAAGACATAATAATTTTGATAAGTGGAATAAAAGACCAATTGGATTGATCAAAACTATAATTGGCTTAACGACAATTTCGCGTTCCCTCTGGTAGCAACGACAATGGTGCTTGCTGTGGCATGCCCGCGAGCATCCGGGTTCGTCATTGGGATAGGATCATGCACTCGGACCTTCATCCAAGCCTGCGAACGCATTTTGGGTTTGATCAATTTCGTCCCGGCCAATACCAGGCGATCCAATATTTACTAAATCACCAGGACACCCTGGTGGTCATGCCCACCGGTTCTGGAAAATCCCTGGTTTATCAGCTGGCTGCTCTTAACCTCACCGGCCTTACGCTGGTCATTTCCCCTCTAATTGCCCTGATGAAAGACCAGGTAGATGGCCTGAACCAACGGAAGATTGCAGCTACCTATATCAACAGCAGTCTGCCAGTCGCGGAGCAAAACCGGCGATTGAAAGAAATGGCCGCGGGAAAGTACCGGATCGTCTATCTTGCCCCGGAACGCCTGCGCAGTATCACCTTCTTAGAAGAACTCAAACAGCTACAAGTCTCTTTGTTGGCTGTCGATGAAGTTCACTGTATATCGCATTGGGGGCATGACTTCCGCCCGGACTATCTGCATATCGCTCAATTTCGGGCAGCCCTGGGCAATCCGACCACCGTGGGTTTAACTGCTACGGCTACGCCACAGGTGCAAGACGAGATTGGGCACCTGTTAGGCGTGCCCGGTATGCAGCGGATCGTGACCGGGTTTAACCGCCCCAACCTGGCATTTGAAGTGCGCTATACGGCCAATCCGCAAGCCAAATACACCGCCCTGCATGAGCTGTTGGCGGGGAAGCCAGCCGGTGGGACGATTATCTATACCGGGACGCGCCGGGATGCCGAAGAAGTGGCCGAGTTTGTGCGCATGGTCCTGGGGATCGATGCCCGTCACTATCATGCAGGGATGCTATCTGAAGAGCGGACCCAGATCCAGGATGGTTTTATGCGCGGCAAGCTCTCAGTGGTCGTGGCTACCAACGCTTTCGGTATGGGCATCGATCGTCCCGATGTGCGCCAGGTCATTCATTATTTCATCCCTGGCTCGCTGGAGGCTTATTACCAGGAGGCGGGTCGCGCCGGGCGCGACGGCAAGCCAGCCAGAGCCGTCTTATTGTATCTCCCTGATGATCGCTCCTTGCAGGAGTGGTTGATCACTCAAAGCCTGCTGGCGGCAAAAGAACTCCGTGGGTTATTCGCTGCTTTACAGTCATCCGGCAGCGCGCGTGGTGCGCTGACGCTCGAAAAATTATCCTTGCTAACCGGTCAACCAGAAACGAAAGTGCGTGTTGGCCTGTCAGAGCTCGAGCGAACGGGTATAGTCCAAAACCTGGGCGAGGCGGGGTTGAGTTTTCGAATACGGGTGCGCGATTGGGATGAAACGAAGTTGGATGAAATTCTGCGCAACAACGCTGTGCGCCAGGAACACCGCCGCCAGCAGCTGGACAAGATGCTCGTCTACGCCGAAAGCAGTGACTGCCGGCGCAAAATCATCCTGAGTCATTTTGGCGATTCGGGACCGGTGACCCCCGAAATATGTTGCGATAACTGCCAGATCCAGCAGGATCACCCCACCGGCCCAACCAATCAAGTAGAGCAGTTATCTCAGCTCGAACGGGCAGCGTTGATCATCTTGGATTCAGTGAAACGCCTGACGCGCGATGTGGGAAGGGTGAAACTGGAGCAAATCCTTAGAGGCTCCAGGGCAAACGATATTCTGCAATTTGGTTATACCCGCAGTACTTATTATGGTCGTCTGGATGTTTTATCCAAAGCAGAGATCCTGGCGATCATCGATGAGCTGGTCGAGCAGGGATATCTGAAGGTGATCGGCGGAAAATATCCAGTGCTTCGCCTGACACCGAAAGGAGATGGCGCGCTGCATGCCAGAGCGGCAATCCTGCTAAAACGCGTCCAACGGCTTTCAACGGCAGACCTGAAGCGTAAGCAAGCCGAGAAGCAGGCTGGCAGTACTCTGGAATTCACTGCCCAGCTGATCGGACAGGGGCTGACCGTCGAACAGGTAGCTCATGAACGGGGGTTGAAAGCAGCCACCATCTACCAGCATGCCGCTCAGCTGATTGCTTCCGGGAAAATTCAAGTTGAAAGCATTGTTCCTGAGGATGTGCGTCGGGTGATCGGAGCAGCGATCTGCCAGGCAGGCGCGGTGGAGCAGCTTTATCCAATCAAAATATTATTGCCCGAAGAAATCGAATACAATGTGATTCGCTGTGTCGTTGAGGATTGGAAGCTAAAGCACTCTGAGGTCTCCAAAGACAATGTCAATGATA
>JAJZSS010000296.1:0-891 GCA_021849525.1 Chloroflexota bacterium | reverse complement strand
CAAGGATAAGGAGCAAGCAGTCAGCACCAACGACGATGCGATAGCAGCTTATCTGGCCCGGCCCCACCCGCGCAAGCTGCCCGGACCCTGGCGGATTGGATGGGCGCTCGAGTTTCACAGCCAGTTTTGCGGTGGGGAATGGAAACGAAGTAGCACCGGTGAGCTGGCATATCGTCTCAAATATCAGGCTGACCGGTCCGTTTTACCGGCACTGATTAACCAGGCTGTCGAGCTGGGCGCGGACCATCCGGACCTGTTCCAGGTGGATGCGATCATCCCGGTCCCGCCATCGGTGCAGCGACCAAACGATCCCGTGACCAGTTTTGCCAGCCTGCTGGCTGAACGGATGGGCCTGAATTACATGCTCGCCTTGAAAAAAGTGAAGGAAACCGTCCAACAAAAAGAGATGCATACCAGCGCCAGTAAACGCAGTAATGTAACCGGAGCTTTCGCACTCACCACCCAGGTCAAAGGCAAGCGTCTGCTGGTCGTGGATGATTTATTCGATTCAGGCGCAACACTCGAAGAAATCTATCGCGTGCTGCGGAACGCCGGGGCGGCAGAAGCGTTCGTGTTAACCATCACCAAATCGATCCACTCTGAGGCTTAGATAACAGGAAAATGACGATGCTTTCACCGGATGCACAGGTATTGGTCTTGCTATGTTCTCACCTGGGATTGAGCAGGGAGGAAGAATTATCGCCGCTGACGCTGCGCGAGTGGAATCCGCTGGCACGCAAAATCCAGGCTTCCGCTTTCAACCATCCGGGAAGCTTGCTTGGACAGGAGATTGGCGAGCTCCGCCGGCAGCTTGAGCTTGGCGAAGCTGAAGCTGAGCGATTAGGCCAGCTGCTGGCGCGACAGGAGGCGATATGAGCAGAACTTGACCGG
>JAJZSS010000295.1 GCA_021849525.1 Chloroflexota bacterium | reverse complement strand
GTGATGACATTTGTGGGTCCACCGGAAGAAATGGTGGAAGCAGCCTTCCGGGCGATTGCCAAAGCCGCCGAATTGATCGACCTGGACCAGCACGTGGGCGAACACCCGCGGATTGGAGCCAGTGACGTGGTGCCGTTTGTGCCGATCCGGGGTGTGAGCATGCAGGAATGTGTGGCGCTGGCGCGCAGGCTGGGGGAGCGAGTGGGACGCGAGCTGCAGATCCCGGTTTACCTGTACGAAGAAGCTGCCACCCGCCCGGAGCGGGTCAACCTGGAAAACATCCGCCGCGGGCAGTACGAAGCCTTGAAGCAGGAGATTGCCGCCCACTCTGAGCGTGAGCCAGATTTTGGGCCGCGCCGCGTGGGGCCGGCAGGGGCGACGGTGATCGGGGCGCGCCAGCCGCTGGTTGCCTTCAACATATACCTGACCAGCGATGATGTCAGCATTGCCGATAAGATTGCCAAAGCGGTGCGCAACTCGTCGGGTGGGCTGCGTTTTGTAAAGGCGCTGGGGCTGTCCGTCGAAGGGCGAGCCCAGGTTTCAATGAATCTGACTAATTTCCACAAGACGCCCCTGGCGCGGGTGGTAGAGATGGTGCGGCGCGAGGCGGAGCGGTATGGGGTTGGAATCCAGCACAGCGAGCTGGTGGGGTTGATCCCACAGGATGCGCTGGTTGAAGCTGCCCGCTGGTATCTGCAGCTCGACCAGTTCGAACCCGAACAAATCCTGGAGCAGCGCCTGGCAGCCGCTCAGGCAGCCAATCCGGCTGGCGAGGCAGGCGGGGACAGCTTTTTGGAGGCCCTGGCGGCTGGCACGCCGGCTCCCGGGGGTGGCTCGGCGGCGGCTTACGCCGGGGCAGCCGGGGCAGCGCTGGTGGCGATGGTGGCACGCCTCACGATTGGAAAGAAAAAATACGCTGCGGTCGAAGCGCAAATGCAAGCGGTTTTAACACGGGCCGAGGCGCTGCGAGCCATTCTGCAAGAGGCAGTGGCTCTGGACGCGGCGGCCTTTGAGGCGGTCATGGCGGCATATCGCCTGCCCAAAGATACGCCCGAGCAGCAAGCCGGGCGGAGCCGCGCGATTGAGACTACCATGCTGGCGGCTGCCGATGCGCCGCTCAAAGTAGCGGGGATGGCGGTGGAAGTGATGGAGCTTGCCAGCCAGGTGATCGCGTTGGGCAACCTGAACGCGATCAGTGATGGCGCCAGCGGGGCAGCGATGGCTCGGGCTGCGCTGGCTGGCTCTGGCTTGAATGTGCGCATCAATGTGAACAGCCTGGAGAATCCGCAATCCAGTGAGGCCCTGGTAGCTGCGCTGGAGAGCCTGGAACAGCGAGCGACGGAATTGGAAGCCGCGATCCGCCAGGAGCTGCAAGCCCGGGCGAAGCTGGTACTGGCGTGAATAGCTATCCTTTCATCCATCTCAGGTGCTGTCGCAATGGGCTGGCGATTGTAGTCTTTGTCATGCTCCTGGCAGCCTGCCGGGCGGAGGCGGCTGGGACACCAGCTGCCAGTCTACCCGGGGAGGCGACCGCCACTAGCGAAGCCACCCAGACCCCGACGCCCACTGCGACGCCCCTGCCGCCGCTAACATTAGCGCCGACGCCTGTCCCGCAAATCTGGCTGGCGGATTATCTTCCGACAACCATCCAGGAAAGCTTTGTCTCACCGCCGGGATTCCTGATGGCAGCGCAGCGCGAGACTGCCCAAGTGCGCCTGGAAGCTGGCGTTGAGGGCGGGGTGGCCCGCTGGATCTATGCCCTGGCTGCGCCTTTCCCAACCATCCGGGATGATATCAGCCTAGCCGATTTGCAGGCGATCTGGCGAGGCGCGCCGCCCGCAGGGCTGGAGGAAACCACATTTGTCCTGGATGATACTACCCGGGCAATGTTTACTGCCTTGTGGGGCGAGCCAGGCGCCGGCGTGGTTGAGGTGCTGCCCGCGGAGGATCTGATAGACCGCGCCTGGGAAAAAGGCACCGCCTGGACGATCCTGCCTTTCGAGAAACTGGAGCCGCGCTGGAAGGTGCTCAGCGTGGATGGTATCTCCCCTCTGTGGAAGGCGTTTGAGCCGCAAGGCTATGCGCTGGCGGTGAGCTTTGGCTGGACGGGCGAGCCGGAGCTGGTCAGTTATTTAAATCGGACGGTCTGGCAGGGCGAGCAGCCGCTGACCAACCGTGATCCACAAAAGCTGACCACCGTCGTGATGACCGGGGTGACAGCCCTGGTGCGGGCCACAGCTTTCACCATGCACCGCAATGGAATCACCTATCCGGGGCAGGATGTGGGTCCGATTCTGCGCGAGGCCGATTTTGCTCACATCAGTAACGAGATTCCTTTTACTGAAGACTGCCCACCGGCGGATCCCAACCAGGCCGGGCTGGTCTTTTGCACCAAACCGGAATATATCGGCTTGCTGGATGATATCGGGACGGATATTGTGGAGCTGACCGGTGACCACTTTGGGGACTGGGGTCCGGAGGCCATGCTCTATACCCTGGAGCTCTATAAGGAGCGGGGCTGGATGGTATATGGTGGGGGGGCTAATCGCGAAGAAGCTCGCAAAGCCCAGCTGATCGAGCATCATGGCAACAAGCTGGCATTTATCGGTTGTAACGCCAAGGGCGGCGGGTATGCCACCGCCAGCGAAACTCGCCCGGGAGCAGTCGCCTGTGATTACGATTGGATGCACAGTGAGATCGCCCGCTTGAAGGCGGAAGGCTACCAGGTCATCTCTACCTTCCAGCACTTCGAATACTACACCTACGAAGCGCAGCCTAAACAGATCGTTGATTTACAGGGGATGGCCCAGGCGGGCGCGGCGATTGTCAGCGGCAGCCAGGCGCACCAACCCCAGGCAATGGAGTTTTATGCTGGCGCCTTCATCCATTACGGGCTGGGTAACTTGTTTTTCGACCAGTATTATATGGGCCTGCCTACCAGCCAGGGCTTTTTGGACCGCCATGTCTTTTATGAGGGGCGCTATTTGAGCACCGAGCTGATCGGGATCCGGTTTATCGATTACGCCCGCCCGCGGCTGATGACATCCGAAGAGCGGGTGGATTTGCTGCAGGCTGTCTATGCAGCCAGCGGCTGGTAGAGACCGGCAGGGAAACATCAGGGAGGCGGGTATGCGTTTGAGGGGCATCATGATATTGGCGATCCTGCTGTGCTCCGCGTGCACGCCGATGGTGGCGCAGCTGGCGACCCCAGAAGGAGCGGGGCAGCTGACTGGCGGGCGGGCGGCTTCTAGCGGGCAGCCGGCAACGCGCACTCCCTTTCAGCCCCTGGCAGCAGAGCCAACCACACCAACAACTGCCCCGGTGGCGCTGCCAGAAGCGACTGGTATGCCTGCCCTGGGGCTTCCAACGTCCACCACGGAAGCAGCAGCGCTTTCTCCGGCCTCATCTGGCCAGGCGTCGCTCCTCCCGGTATGGGTCGATCCCTTGCTTCCAGCAGGATTCCGGGCAGGGTTGAGCCTGCCTGCCGAGCTGGCAGCATTGCCGGCAGAGAGCCCGGCTGAGGCCGGCATTTTACGCCTGGAAGCCGGCGGGGGTCGCCCCATCAGCCAGTGGGTGTACGCCCTGGTCGCTCCCTTTCCAACCCAGGTCGAGGGTGTGGCGGTGGAAACCCTACGCAATGCCTGGAGCGGGAATGGGCAGAGCCCGTGGGGGAGCCTGCCTCTGATGCTGGATCCCTCCACACAGCGCATGTTAACCGCTGCCTGGGGCGCGCCGACAGAGGGCGCGGTGCAGGTCCTGGGGAGCGAAGAGATACTCGGCGAAGCCTGGAAGAAGCAGCCTGCCTGGGCGATCATACCTTTCGAAGCCCTCGAGCCGCGCTGGAAGG
>JAJZSS010000294.1 GCA_021849525.1 Chloroflexota bacterium | reverse complement strand
TCTGGATGGGTTTCCATCCCGCCATGGACCGGATGGGTGAAGGTGACTTCTACCGGTGCAGCTTCCAGCTGATCCATCAAGCCCTGGAATTTCTCTGGCAGATCGGGAAAGGCAGCGCTGCAGGTGCGGTCGGCAGAGCAGCCCTCGAACAGCAGGTCGAGTGCCCGCTGGGCATCGCGGGCCACATCCAGGCCCAGGGCTTCGTCCTGCGGTACGACACCGTCCAGGATAACGGAGCGCACCCGGTCCGGATACAGCTTGAGATAGGTCAGAGCGGCGCGGGTGCCGTAGGATAAACCATACAGGTTGATCGAATCGTAACCCAGCGCCTGGCGGACATCGTCCAGATCCTGCATGGCGAGGGTGGTGGTGTAGAGGGCCGGGTTGGCATCCAGCTCGCTCAGGCAGGCGGTCAGCCATTTCTCGCCGGCGGCCCGGTCGGCAGCTTCATCGCCCGAAGCTTCGGGACTTGCGGGGCAGTCCAGCGGGTTGGATTGGCCGGTGCCGCGCTGGTCTACCAGGACGATGGCGCGCTTCTGGCGGATGCGCTCGAACGCATTGGCCATTCCCACGAAGCTCTCGGTGGCTGCCTGCCCGGGTCCGCCGGTGAGGAAGAACAGCGGGTCGGGCTCGGGGCTGCGGCTGATGGCGGGCAGGACGGGGATATTGAGGTCGATGGTCCGTCCGGCAGCCGCCTGGCGATCCTCGAAGACGGTTAATTTGCCGCACTGCGCCTGGACGGGGATCGAGACGCCCGGGTACGTCAGCTGGCAATCTTCGAGAGCAAGCGGCAGATCAGGATTGGCGCCGGGCGACGTGGGCTGGCTGGCGCAGGCGGCCAGGAACAGAGCCAACCCGATCAGCAGGCTCAGTGCAGGAAGCTTGCGCCTGAAGAGGAGTAAAGCGTTCATAGGAGGTACTCCTGGAGATGCCTTTGAGGGAAGGTTGGAACGGGCATCCAGGACATTATAGCAGTGAATTTAATAACGCAAATGGAGGAGGGAGAGAACTGCCCTCACCTTGACACCATCCTCATCAATGATAAACTATCTCTCATGATGGACGCCTGGACTGCATTCCCCCCTTCCCCGGTCCCTAGCCCGCGCCGGCTGCGGCGCGTTTTTGGCTGCCCGGGGAGCAGGATGTAAGCCCCATCCACCACAGATCACCGCGACCCTCTGACAGCCAGCCTGCCAGAGGGCCGTTTTATTCATCCAGGAGCAAACCCTATGCGAATGAGCCGCCTTTTCAGCCAGACCCTGCGCGAAGCTCCCTCCGAAGCGGAGATTCCCAGTCACCAGCTCCTTTTGCGGGCAGGATTTATCCGCCAGATGGCAGCCGGGATATTCTCCTACCTGCCCCTGGCAAAACGCAGCCTGACGAAGATTGAAAATATCATGCGCCAGGAGATGAATGCCATCGGCGGGCAGGAAATGAGCATGCCGGTGGTCCAACCGGCAGACATCTGGAAGGAGACCAAACGCTGGTACCAGATCGACGCCGAGATGGGTCGCTTCAAGGACCGCAACGGGCGGGATATGGCGCTGGCGATGACTCACGAAGAAGCCGTCGGCGACCTGGTCAGGCGAGAGATCCGCTCTTACCGCCAGCTCCCGGCGCTGATCTACCACCTGCAGACCAAATTCCGCGACGACCCGCGCCCGCGGGCCGGGCTGATCCGGGTGCGCGAATTTACGATGAAGGACAGCTACAGCCTGGACGCCGATTGGGAAGGGCTGGATAAGCAGTATCGCGCCCACTTCCAGGCGTATTTCAATATCTTCAACCGCTGCGGGCTGCCGGCGATCGCGGTCAAATCGGACGTGGGCATGATGGGCGGCAAGCTGGCCCATGAATATATGTATCTGACCCCTTACGGTGAGGATACCCTGCTGCTGTGCGACGCCTGCGGTTATTCGGCTAACCGCCAGATCGCGCATATCCGTAAACCGGTTCCGGTACCGGCGGCCGCCCTGCCGGTGGAGAAAGTCTCAACGCCCAACTGCAAGACGATTGCCGAAGTGGCCGGGTTCCTTGGCGTGCCCACTTCCCAGACTGCCAAAGCCGTTTTCATGATCGCTACCCTGCCGGAAGGTGAGAAGACCATCCAGCGCTTTGTATTCGCCGTGATCCGCGGCGATATGGAAGTGAACGAGACCAAGCTGAGCAACGCCGTGAAGGCCAAAGAGCTGCGCCCGGCGACCGAAGAAGAAATCCGCGCAATCGGCGCAGAGCCGGGTTACGCCTCGCCGGTGGGACTAAAGGACGCACTGGTGGTGGTGGATGATCTGATCCCCCAATCGCCCAACATGGTGGCTGGCGCCAATGAGGCTGGCTACCACCTGAAGAATGTCAATTACGGGCGCGATTACAGCGCCCAGATTGTGACCGACATTGCGGCTGCCCAGGAAGGCGACGCCTGCCCGCAGTGCGGCTCGCCGCTGCGCACGGTGCGAGGCGTGGAAGTAGGCAATATCTTCAAGCTGGGCACGCGCTACTCGGATGCCATGGGCTGCACCTTCCTGGATAAAGACGGGCAGATCAAACCGGTGATCATGGGATCGTACGGGATCGGCTCCGGGCGACTGCTGGCGTGCATCGCCGAAGAACACCACGACGACAACGGCCTGATCTGGCCGGTGAGCGTGGCGCCCTTTGCAGTCCACCTGGTCGTCCTCCCCGGCAAGGGTGAAGGCGAAACCGTAACTGTCGAAGCTGACCAGCTCTATGCCGACCTGCAGGCTGCCGGGATCGAAGTGCTGTACGACGACCGCCCGGAAAGCCCGGGAGTGAAGTTCATGGACGCTGATCTGCTGGGCATGCCCATCCGTCTGACCGTTTCCGAGCGAGCCCACAAAGCTGGCGGCGTTGAATTCAGGCGCCGGGACCAGTCAGAAAAGCGGATCATCCCGCAGGCTGAAGTACTTGCGACTGTGCAGGCGGAGATCGCTGCCCTGCAAACCGCCCTGGATGCGACCCTGGTGGAAGCAACCTTTGAAGGCGAATAAACAACCTGAACCAACCAAGGAGCCAACTTTAATGTCCCAACCTACCCCGGAAGCCCTGGCATTTTACCGCGAGCCAGGACTGTTTACCCAGCCTGGAACCTATGAAACCTTATTTAAACGCTTCCCCGAGAGCATAGCCGAGCGGATCGCCAGAGTCCAGGGGCTGATGCTGCCAATCTTATGGGCTGATAACTATGGGGTGACCCCCAGCGAAGCGCGCCAGGACGAGCTGAGCATGCGCACAGTGCCGGATAAAATCCAGCGCATCTTAGAGCTGGACGATCAGAACCTGACGGTCAGTCGGGTTGCTGAGAAGCGCTTGATGGGGAACAGCCGGGATTATTCCACCTTCCTGGTCGCCGTCCTGCGCCAGGGTGGACTGCCAGCCCGGGCGCGGTGTGGTTTTGCCACCTATTTCCAGACCGGCCGCTACGAGGATCACTGGATTGTGGAGTATTGGAACCAGGACAGCCAGCGCTGGGTGAAAGTAGATGGACAGGTTGACGCCTATCAGCGCCAGGCGTTGAGCATCCAATGGGACCAGTTCGATATGCCCGGCGGAATGTTCGTCAGCGGCGGGCGCTCCTGGCTGGCCTGCCGGGAGGGCGAAGCCAACCCGGACGATTTCGGGGTTTTCGAATATAAGGGCCTGGATTTCGTGCGCGGTAACCTGATGCGCGATATCCTGGCGTTGAATAAGGTCGAGCCGCTGCCCTGGGATTTCTGGGGCTATCTCAAAACGCCGGTTGAGCAGCTCAACGAAAGTGAACTGCGGCGCTTTGACCAGCTGGCCGAATTGACCCTTGACCCGGATGCCAATTTCGAGATCTTGCGCAACGTGTA
>JAJZSS010000293.1 GCA_021849525.1 Chloroflexota bacterium | reverse complement strand
CCAGGGCGCCAGCCGCCGCGCCGCCGAGCTTGAGAAATTCTCGCCGTGAAACGACGGATTGAGTCATAAAAGCCTCATTCTATAATTCTTGGACGGTTGGTTCATCAATCTCAACGCTTTTCTTGCGGAAGAATCCCGCCCGGTCGATCGCATAGAACAGGATCAGGGCAAACAGGGCGAAAAAGACAATCGTCAAAAATGGGCTGAGATTCCACAGATCGGGGATCACCACATTGCCAACACTGGCGATTTTTGAAATTACCGGGAAGACCTGCTGGTAGGTGAGGCCAAAGATGACCGCGCCGGTAAGAAACCCCAACAAACCGGGGAAAATATAATCAAGCTTGCCTTCGCCGCTCCCGGCGGCGCAGGTGCCTGGTCAATACCCGGTCAGGGCCATTCCAATCCCGAAAATTAACCCGCCGATGAGGTTGCCGGCAATATAAGTGGCGGGGACATTCGGGAAGGTGATCAGCCCCAGGCTGCGCAGGCCGTACAGGCCGATCATGGCAACGACCAGGGCGGTAAGCATATATTTCAGAACGGTAAGATCGGTGAAGCGAAAGACGTTCACGATCTTGTTATAGCGGGTCAGGCCACCCTTATTGAGGGTAAAGCCAAACATTATCCCTAAAACAACGGCAATAATCATATTCGTGGTCATGACTTAGTACCTCTTGCGGTAGACGATCAATGCGGTGAGGATGCCGGAGGCAAACATACCACCGATGAAGATGAATGCAGCCGGAGCCAGGAGCATACCGCCGGAGATTGCCAGGCCGCTGGTGCAGCCGCCGGCGATGCCGGCCCCGTACTCCAGGATGATGGCGCCCAGGAATGCCAGGCCCCAGCGCTTCCAGGTTTGCGGGCCAAAGATCGCTTTCCACTGGCTGTCGCCATTGACCCGGAATTTAAATGTGCCGCTGCTCAGGGCGCCCAGGAAACCGCCGATGATCGTCCCCACGAAGAGCATAACCCCCCAGGTGATCTCGGATGGCATGATGAAATTGAAATACATATTGTTGAAGGTCTCTGGGGCGATGGCGTTGCCAATGATGCCGGCCAGATTTTCGAATGCGCCGGATGCCCCCAGCAGGCTGTCAGACAGCCAGACCGCCAGCACGCCGGTAATCCCCAGGAAGATCCCGGCGATATAGGGCGACCAGAGCTCTTTGCGAAACTGCTTGATGAAAGTACTCATAGATCCTACCTCCCAAAACAGGATGATTATTCAGCCGAAAGCGCCAGGAGCAAGGCGCGGGATTCACGATTCAGGCCGCGCATCTTTTGCACCAGCTCAGGGTCGAGCCGCGAAAGATTCACCAGCAGGTCGGCAGCCTGGTCAGGGTCTTCCAGCAGGCGCTGGAGCGCATGGCGACCGATGGGATTGAGCCGGGCGATCTGTGGCAGAAACGCCAGGACTTCCTGCGGGTAATCGGCAGGGTTGACACGCTCGGCGGCTGCGGCAGGCGCGGCAGCTCTGGGCAGGGCGGACAGGCCGCGCAGTTTGCGCTCATTGGTGTAGACAAAAACGCTTCCCCCCGCAAACAGCAGGACGGAAGAAACTGCCAGGATAATATTGCCCCAGTTAATGGTGCGCTGCCCCAGGACGGTTTCGTTGTACTGCTGGTTGTAATCCACCATCCCCGGCGTGGTGGCTGTATCCACCACCACACTCCCAGAAGCTGCGGGTGGGGCGCTGGCTGCCGGGGCAAACGAGCCGCTGGATGCAGAGGAACCGCTAGCTGGCGCACTTGCTCCACCACCGGCCGATCCAGCCGCTGGTCCGCCTGAGCCGATCTCAACGCCCAACGCAGTGGCATAAACCTGCGCCAGTGCTTCTACATCGGCCGGGTGACACGAGAGGCAGGAAGCGTTGATATCATACAGCGGTGATACCATCCCGGTATGGGCTTCGTCCACATTCGTGCTCTGAGCGTTGCCGGCGTGGCAGATGGCGCAGAAATCGCCAAAAGCATGAGATTGGTGCCAGCCGGTGCCATCGCTGTTTACCGGGTCCTGGCCCTGGACTTCGTGACAGTTCTTGCAGGAAGAAGCCTGCGAACCGCACTGGGCAGAGGCATCGGTGGCCGGCCACAGCAAGAACATGCTGACCACCAGGAATAAGCCAATACCCATCAGGAGGAGAGCTGAAAACTTTTTATTTGGCATACTTACCCCACGAAGAAAAAAAATTTGAAAATCTGACTTTATTTGATTTCAATCAGGCTTGCGCGGTAGGTAATGCGGTCGCGCAGCACTGTTCGCAGAAGATCCAGGGCTTCGATCAGGCGCTGGTCGCTCAGGCTGTATTCGATCGCGGCGCCCTGGCGGCTGGCGCGCACCATGCCCCGATCGCGCAGCAGCTTCAGGTGGCGGGAGGCGGTGGGCTGGGTGATCCCCACCAGCTCGGCCAGCTCGGAGACGTTGTGTGGACCTTCAGAAAGCGCATACAGGAGCAGAATCCGGTTGGGGTCGGCCAGCCCCGAGCAGATTTCGGCGTGCATTTGATTGACTTCGAGTGAGAGAGAAGGGGCTTCCATGATTGCTCCTCTGTGAAACTGTATGTATGCGGATATGTGCATACATCAAATATTAAGCAATATTAATCCTTGGGGCCAAGCGGGGATAGTATCGGATGTCACAATCAAAGGTGATATTTGTCACATAGTATTAAGGAAACAAAAAACCACCCCGAACCTTTTCAGGGTGGTTTTCATAGGAATTCGTTAAACCAGGGCTTCAGTCTGCAGGAGAATGCTGCTCCTGAGGCTGCTCATTGAAGATCGGTAAGAACTTTACGCCCAGGGTATAGCCCAACCAGGCGTAGGCCACAATCCCGGCGGCAACCATCATTTCGATTCCGCTCGGAAGATAGCTGGCAGCCACCACATTGCCCAGTACACCCGGTGACCAGTCTGGCGGCACGACCAGGCCGGAAAGGGTGGTATTCCAGCGGTTAACCACCACGCCCATCGGGATCATGGTCAGACCAAAGATCAAAACCCAGATATTCCGGCGCAGCTGGGGGACGAAGATGATGATCGCCGGCACCAGGCCGCCCAGCAAGATCTCCAGGCCCCAGAAAGTGGTGGTGTAGGGCGTGGTCGCCCTTAAGCGGGAGAGGGCATCGGCCGTGCCGGGGGAGACACTGTAGTAAGTCGTCGCTGCCCAGTCCCACATCTTGATATACAGATAGCCCAGCAGGATGATGCCGATAATCCGCAGCACGTTTTCGACGGTGCGGTTGGGTAAGAGCTTCTTGTGGCGGATCTGACCGGTCACCAGGGTGGCGACCAGGGTCATGGCCATCCCGCCGGCCACGGCTGAGATAATGAACATCACCGGCAGCGAAGGTTTGTACCAGATCGCCCGCCCGGACAGCACGCCGTAGGTGGCGCCCAGGGAGGATTGGTGCAAAAGGGAGAGCGCCAACCCGAAGACCGCCAGGATCGGGGTGAGTTTGTGCAGACTGTGTCCAAATGTGCGCAGCTTTGGCCAGCGGGCGAAGAACTTGCTCTCGAAGAGCAGGGGTAAGACTTCGATGATCAGAACTGTCGAATACAGGATAACGCACCAGGTGATCTCCCACAGGACGGAGTGCACATTCCAGTAGATCAGGGGATGGTAAAAGCGGTCGGGCCGCCCGATATCCATCGCCAGGGCGAGCATGGCGGAGGTGTAGCCCAGGAAGCCGATAAAAACCGCCGGGCGGGCCATCGGTTCCAGGGATTTAATTCGGAAGAGATAGACCGCAGCCGAGAAGCTGAAGGCGCCGGCGCCGAGAGCGATGGCAGACAGGTCGAGCGTGATCCACAATCCCCAGGGAACCCGGTCGGTCAATCCGGTGACTTCCA
>JAJZSS010000292.1 GCA_021849525.1 Chloroflexota bacterium | reverse complement strand
GCGGCCGGGATATCGTGGCGCCGCAGACCGGCGAAGCAGCCAGCCATGCCTTCAGCCAGTGGGAGCGCACGGGTCAACATGGGGTGTCCTTCCAAACCCGCACCTGGGGCAACCCGACCACGACCACCGCCAATACCCAGGGGATGAGCCTGGAGATCGCCGGAAGTTCCAGCACCCGGATTGCTGCCCGAATCAATGGAGAAAAAATTGAGGTAGCGCTGGGCGAGCTGCTGCAGCATGCCCGGGCTGGATACACCGCCGGTTACCGCAGCCCGGCGTACCGCTTCAGCCGGGCAGCCACGCAGGCCGAGTACGCCTGGCAGGGAAGCTTCACCCACCAGGCCCGGTCTGCCAGGCGCGACTGGTATACAGTGCGGGTGCGCCAAAAGAACGGGCAGATGGCCTGGGGGTCTCCCATCTGGGTGGGCGACTGAACCGGCGGTATCCCTGTATAACCTGCCGGATTTTCGAGTACAATTTTGATCAGATTGAAACCTGAAACGCTTTAGCGAGGCAATATGGCACGCAAAACTGTTGGGCATATCGAATTGGTATGGCGCTGCCCCAAATGCGGCTCGGTGAACCCGGGCCCGCAGCGCTTTTGCACTGGCTGCGGGGCAGCCCAGCCGGCGGACGTGAAGTTCGAGCAGCCGGTGGGGGCCGAGCTGATCACGAACGAGGCGAAGAAGAAGGAAGCCGCCGCCGGGCCGGACATCCACTGCCCGTACTGCGGGGCGCGCAATCCTGCTGGGACAGAGATCTGCCACCAGTGCGGTGGAGATCTGCTGGGTGGAGAAGCCAGAGAAGCTGGGCAGGTGCTGGGAGCATTCGACACCCCGGAGGCCATGACCCCGCCGCCAGCGGGAGGTGCACCGGAAGCCGGCACACCTGACGCAGGCACACCTGTCGCAGGCACACCTGTCGCAGGCACATTTGTCACAGGCAAACCTGTCCCCGGCGCACAAACTGAAGACACAGCCGCACCTGGCATGCCGGTTGCAGCGGGCGCCGCCGCAGGCAGTGCCGCCGCCAGCACCTCCGTGCCCCAGACCCCCTGCCCGCGCTGCGGGACGCTCAACCCCAACCTGGCCCTGCGCTGCAGCAACTGCGGCGCGCCGCTGGAGGTGCAGACGGTGAAGCCCACTGCGCCAACTGTCGCCCCGGCGCGTGCCCCCCTGCCGAAGTGGCTGATTATCGCCGGAGCGCTGGTGCTGGTGGCAGCCTGTATCTTCATCTTCTCGTTGATCCAGCGCGGCCAGCAGACCAACCAGGTGCGGGGGGTGGTGCAGAGTGTGAACTGGGAGCGGATCATCCCCATCGAAGCCCTGGTGGATGTGGAATACCAGGCCTGGCGGGACGAGGTGCCGGGCGGGGTGAGCCTGGGCGCCTGCCGCGAGCAGATGCGTTATGAATCCGCCGAGCCCCAACCGAATTCGGAGGAGATCTGCGGCACGCCCTACACGGTGAATCAAGGCAGCGGCTATGCCGAAGTGGTGCAGGACTGCGTGTACCGCGTCTACGACGATTTCTGCAGCTACACCCGGCCGGAATGGCGGGTGGTGGATACCGCCCGCGTTTCGGGGGCGGATTTAAACCCGCGCTGGCCCGAGCTCTCGCTGGCGCAGGGTCAGCGCCAGGGCGAGCAGTGGCAGGAGAGCTATACCATTGTCTTCACGGTGGATGGGCAGCAGTACAGCTACCCGGTGAGCAGCCTGGAGGCTTTCGACGACTTTCAGCCGGGCAGCGAGTGGAACCTGACGGTGAATGGGTTTGGAGATCTGGTTGGGGTGCAAAAGTAAGAATTTTCGTCAGATAAGATTAATTAATCGACTGTTACCCAAAAATATTAACATGGATGGACAGGATATTCAGGATATTTGAAGAAACAAGAGGATCGGGAGGTAAAAAATGACTTCCCGATCCTGGATTTCTCATCGATGGTAATCAATATTGCGGGTGAACCGTTTGATCTCTATTCTTGGAACACCGAAATTTATCAGCAATCCAACTTCTATCTGGGTGGCGTTCAGGTAATTGATAATTTGGGCCTCATGCTCGGGCAGCAGGATTTTAACCGTTTTGAGCTCAACGATCACTTTGTCTTCAACCAATAAATCTGCATAATAATCACCGACATTTTCTCCCCGAAAAAATACATGGATTGGGTGTTGCGCGTATGCTGCAATCCCCTTCTGGCGTAAAGCCAGCAACAACGCTTTTTCATAAACCGACTCTAGAAATCCTGTACCAAGCTCGTTAATCACATCAAATGCACAACCTATCACGATCCATGTAATCTTCCCGTATTTTAAGTCTCCATCCGATGAGTCTTTTTCAGGTTTATCAACCCGCTCGATCTTGATTCGTACGTCGCTTGAATTAAGTTTGTGCATGGTGTCCCCAAAATTTCAATCGATCTTATCCTGCCCATCCTGTATATCCATGTTAATTAACACCGGCTGCGGTCGGGGTTTCGGCAGCAGGCGCATGCCCAGAGCAGCCAGAGCGACCACCAGCACGACGATGATCCCGAAGGTGAGATAGATACCCCGCCCGCCGGTGGTCTCCAGCAGCGGGCCGCCGACGAAGCCGCCAACCGCGGCTCCAAAACCAAACACCATCGCCCCGAACATGCCCTGGGCCGTGGCGCTCAGGCCGGGTGGGGCGATCTCATCCACATAGGCCACCCCGGCAATCCACATGGCGGGGAAGGTAAATCCATTCAGCAGCTGCATCACCAGGATCTGCGCCGGAGTATCGGCAGCAGCGAATAAGAGCAGGCGGGCCGCGGTCAGCAGCATCGCCAGCATCAGTAAGCCGTAGGGTTTGAAGCGCCGCAGGAGATGGTGTCCGAAGAATAAGACCGGGATCTCGGTGAGGGTGCCGATGGTCATGGCCAGGCCCATCAGCGATTCCGGGGCGCCCAGCTCATTGAGATAGGGGAATAAGTAGGTGTTGTTCCCGGCGATGGAGATGCCGCCGGCGAACGCCAAGGCCAAAAACAGCAGCCAGCGGGGATTGACCAGCAGCAGGCGGAAGTCCGCCTCAGCCTGCTGGCTGGCGCGGTGCGGGTTGTGGACCAGTTTCTGGCTGAACGCCAGACTGGCCAGCAGCAGGACGGCGCAGCCGTAGAAGGCAATCTTCAGACCGAGCCCTTCGACCAGCATGCCCGCCAGCAGGGCGCTGATCCCGAAGCCGATCGTGCCACCGACCCGCACCTGGCCGTATTTTTCTTTTTCATCGCGCAGCATGTACATCGTGGCGCTGTCGGCAAAGGCATTGGCCGGAGCGGTGAAGGCAGCATAGAAAACTGCCAGGAGCAGGATGGGGATAAAAGCAGTGAAGGCGGGAATGATTGTGATCGTCAACACCGCGCCCAGCAGGGTCAGGCTCAAGATCAGGCGGTGGCGCCCGGAGGCATCCGCCAGGCCGGTCCAGAAGGGCGCAAAGAGCATGGTGACGAGGGGGGTAATGCCCGAGACCAGTCCGATCTGGGGGCCGTTGAAACCCAGGCTCTGGTAGAAAAGCACCATGTAAGGCAGAACCATGGCCATGCCGGCATACAGAAAGAAATTTACTGAAAAAGGCCAGAATTTTTTCAAGGGGTTTTCCCCTGGGCTTCAAAGAGGTGCTTGCCGTCTTCGGTGGCTTCCACCGGGCGCGACCAGGCCAGGTCTTTCCCATCCAGGCTGCGCGCCCAGGCGGCACACAGCTCCGCCAGGCCGGCCACCCGCCGCGCAGCCACCCATTCCAGGGTGTCCTGCGCCGAATAGTGCAGGGGGCCGTAGACTCCGACCACCCGGAAAACGACCAGCCACACCGGCAGGAACTCCGGCCGGGCGTTCATTTGGGTCGAGGC
>JAJZSS010000291.1 GCA_021849525.1 Chloroflexota bacterium | reverse complement strand
GGATATGCTTGCTGCTCATCACGTCATACGCGCCGCCATAGGCCTTGCGGGTGACCACGGTCAGCTTGGGCACCGTCGCCTCGCAGTAGGCATACAGCAGCTTGGCGCCCGAGCGGATGATCCCCCCATGCTCCTGGGCAGTGCCGGGCAAGAAACCAGGCACATCCACAAAAGTGATAATCGGCAGGTTGAACGAATCGCAGAAGCGCACAAAGCGCGCCGCCTTCTCCGAAGTATTGATATCCAGCACCCCTGCCTGCACAGCCGGCTGGTTGGCCACAATCCCCACGCTGTGGCCGCCCAGGCGGGCAAAGCCCACCACGATATTCATGGCGTAATTTTCCTGGATCTCATAAAACTGCCCATCATCCACAATCATACAGATGGCGTCTTTGATATCATACGGTTTGCTGGGATCGTTGGGTATCAGGCGATCCAGATCTTCCTCCATCCGGAGCGGGTCGTCGCCGTTGGAGACGAAGGGTGGATCTTCCATATTATTCTGCGGCAGGTAGGTCAGCAGCTTGCGGATCATATACAGCGTGTCGGCCTCACTATCCACTGCCACGTGGCAGACCCCGGAGATCTCGGAGTGCACGCTGGCGCCTCCCAGCTCCTCAAAAGATACGTCCTCATGGGTCACGGTTTTTACCACTTCCGGCCCGGTGACAAACATATACGAAGAATTGCGCACCATGAAAATGAAATCGGTGAGCGCCGGAGAATAGACCGCTCCGCCCGCGCAGGGGCCCATGATGGCGCTGATCTGGGGGATGACCCCGGAGGCCAGAGTATTACGCAGGAAGATATCGGCGTAGCCGCCCAGAGAGACAACACCCTCCTGGATGCGCGCTCCACCCGAATCATTCAGCCCGATCACCGGGGCGCCATTCTTGACCGCCATATCCAGGATCTTACAGATCTTTTCGGCGTGGACCTCACCCAGGCTGCCGCCGAAGACCGTGAAATCCTGCGAATAGACATATACCAGCCGCCCGTTGACTGTGCCCCAGCCGGTGATTACGCTGTCTCCCTGGAATTTCTGCTGGTCCAGGCCAAAATCCTGGGTGCGGTGGACCACAAAGGCATCCACCTCTCGAAAGGAACCTTTATCCAGCAGCAGGTCCAGACGCTCGCGGGCTGTCAGGCGGCCGCGCTGGTGCTGGGCTTCAATTCGTTCCTGCCCGCCGCCCAGGCGGCCCTGGGCGCGCAGCTCACGTAATTGTTGAATTTTCGGATCAACGGTCATGACGCTCTCCAAAATAAGATCGACTCGAAGGTCGCGATAAAACCCAGAATAGCCAACCGCCCAGCAGCGCGGTCAGCCCCAGGAGAAATGGCCAGTTCGTCCAGCGCTCCGGAGACTGCTGGACCAGCCAGCGATCCAACCAGAAATAAACAGCATATGCAAGCACCCCCAGGCGGGCGTAAAAAGGCGCCCAACTCCTGGCTTTGAATATCCCCCATGCCAGAATTAAAGCCAGGATTCCCCCCACCAGCCCGCTGAGGGCAATATACAACGGGGCAGCCGCGGGTAAACCAGACAGAAAATCCCACTGCAGCGCCGCCTGACCGAAACGAACCAGGCTCACGCATGCAATGATTAACACCCCCCAACCTAACAAGGTTACGCCTGCCGGACGGTCAATCGAGTGCTGTTCATTCATCGTTCAGGCCTGATTATCCAGCACAATTTTACCCAGCTGCTCTCCCGCTGCCAGATATTCCTGAGCCTGGCGCGCTTCTGCCAGCGGGTAAACCCGGTCTACTGGCACCGCCAGCCGCCCGGCAAAGACCAGCGCCATCACCCGCCGGAAATCATGCTGCGTGCCCATGGTAGAGCCGATCAAGCTGAGATGCTTGCTGAAGATATAGCGGTTGTCGATCTCGAATACCGCTCCCCCGGTATTCCCGACGGTCAGAATCCGCCCCCCTTTGCGCGCCGAACGGAAACTGAGCGGGAAGGTCGTGCCTACATTATCCACCACCACATCCACCCCGCGCCGGTTGGTCAGCTGGAAGACGGTGCGCGCCCAGTTGGCTTCTTTCGACCGGTCGATGAGATAATCTGCTCCCAGTGAGGCGGCAAAATCGAGTTTGCGGGCATCCGATCCAACCACGTAAGTCACCGCTCCTGCCAGTTTAGCGATCTGGAGCGAGGCAGTATTCACCCCGCCGGCCGCCCCCACAATCAGCACCGTCTCACCCGGCTGCAGCCCGCCGCGGGTGATCAACGAATGCCAGGCGGTGTGATAAGCCAGGGCAGCCGCCGCGGCGGACTGCAGGCTGAAACCATCGGGGACGCGCAGCAGGTTTTTAGCCGGCACGACGATGTATTCGGCGTAAGTTCCGCGGCGAGTTTCACCCAAAAGCTCCCACTTGCTGCAGCGATTATCCTGCCCGGCCAGGCAGGCTTCACAAACGCCGCAGCTCAGGTTGGAATTGATCACCACCCGCTCACCGGCGCTCCAGCCCTCCTCGCCTGCACCCAGCGCAGCCACCTCACCGGCCCCATCCGCCCCGGGGATATGCGGGAGCTGCAGCTTGAGCCCCGGCCAGCCCTGCCGCGCCCATAAATCCAGCCGGTTCAAAGCCGCGGCCTGCAGCCGAACCAGCACTTCCCCCGGTTCGGGGGTGGGTGTCTCGAGCTCGGAAAAACTTAAAACCTCTGGCCCACCATGCTCGTGAAATAATATTGCTTTCATCACTCCCCTCCTGCCCCCTCCTGCAGGTCGATCTCCCACAGGTGCACATGACCTGGCTCCCCCTGGTTGACGTCGCGCAGCTCCACGCGCAGCGTCTGCACCGGATAGGCTTCCGGGAAAGCAATCCCGACCCGCGGCTGTTGGACCGAGCCGCGCACCAGCTGGCTGATGACCACCGGCTCGCTCTGGTCGGAGGCGCTCAGATGCAGCGTAACCTCGACCTGGGCGCTGCCGAGGATCAGCTCGATCCCACTGATATTGTGCTGCCGGGCAAAGCGCATTTCGATCACCATCGGGTTGGCTTCCCATGTGCGCAGCAGGGTATTGGCGTCGCCATCGAAAGCCTGCTCCACGGTGCCAATATCCAGGGTCGAATGGCGAAGCTGCACCAGCTCCCCGGCGACCAGCGCTTCGGCCGTTTGCAGCTTACGCCGCTCAGCCAGCTCCTCCGCCAGAAGCTCATTGATATTGGGGGCGTAATCCAGGCGCACAAAATAAAAGCCTGTCTGCCCATTGGGATAGGGTATCGTCTGTTCTACTTGAACATTGACAAATTTCCCACTTTGCAGAGTGGCGTCATACTCGTCCGGGGTCAGCACGAACAACATCGTACGATCGAGCGGTTTCAGCGATTGCAGGTGCCCGCTGATACTGCCCAATTCCACCGGCACATTATCTGCCAGGAAAAAGCGCTTCAGCACATCGGTGCCATTGGCCCAGGTGGGGGAAACAATCAGGTGAGTATCCGGGTGTGCAGTGAAATACGCTTTGACCACACCGAATACCTGGCTGGCGCCGTACTGCATCCCCCCCATTCCATAGTTCGTGGTCCAGGTGGGTCCATCCCATAAGGCACTCCGCAGCAGCGCAAAATTAGCCACTGCCAGCAGCAAAAATAAACCCGCCTCCAGCCAGTAAACCGGCGCCCGCCGCTTCCCCAGCCACGTAAAGCAGCTTTCCACCCCCAGGGTGGTCAATAATGCCGCCGGAATTACCATTGCCAGCAGGCGGGTGATCCCCACCTGCACCAGAGCCGCCCCCAGCGGGATCACAAACACGGAGACCAGCAGCACCCGGTAAGCCGGGGCCAATTCTATCCCGGTGCGGTGACTGCCCGGCCGCGCTCGCCACACCGCCAGACCGAACCCTATCATTGTGAAGGGAAAAGT
>JAJZSS010000290.1 GCA_021849525.1 Chloroflexota bacterium | reverse complement strand
GCTTTACCAGCCGATGGCCAGCGGTATCCGCCACCTGGATCTGGGAGTCATTATTCCATTGGTTCTGGGTCTGGGAATTAGTGTCCTGCTGTTGGCGAAATTAGTCGCGTTCTTGTTCAATAAAGCGTACACTTTCATGTACCATTTCATCCTCGGTATCGTTATAGGTTCCACAATTGCCATCATTCCTGGAGGGGTCAGCGGCTGGACAATCATCGTTTGTGCGCTTTTGTTTGGCGTTGGCGTTGCCAGCTCCTCTGCCCTGGCGAAATTAGATGAGAAGTATCCACACGAATCCATGATATAAATTATTTACCTGGTGTTCATCCCAGCAATCAGCGCAAGCATACAGCTTTTGTATGTGACCACACATCCCACACCATAAAAAGAGAGCTTTCCCTGAGATCTATAAAGGAAAACTCTCTTTTCGGTTGTAGGAATATTCAGAATCAGGGTTGTAAGTGCAAAAAGGTTTTCGCTCCTGCTTCCATCTGAGCTTGAGACCATAACATGGCATGGTAGCGGATCATCCGCCAATCATCAGCCATATCGATATAATTCGGGTGGAAGGCATGTCCCGATTCCCCGGTTGTATGGATAGTCAACGAATTTTCCAGATTACCCAGGTCGATAAGCATCCGCATTGAGGGTAATGACGTGACTGTATAATCTTGATTGGCTTTCCAACCCGTGGCATTCACAATTGACGCACCCCCTGAAGTTTCAAATGGACCGCGATTAAATAAGGCTTCGATCAGCGCAATGCCTGATTTCCCCAGTGAAGCGTTTTGGAAAAGTACCGTATGCATCTGCCCCCAACGCCAGCCCTGCGGATCCTTCCCCAGGGTTCTTTCAAGCTCATCAATCGCAGCCTCCAAAGCCGCCAGAAAGATATCGTCGCGGTGTTCGACCGCCGGGGTCGTGTGGTCGTCCCACCAGGGGGAATCTGGTTTCATAGACGCCTGGTAGATTATATTAAACCAGCGGCTTCCGCCTTCTGGCAGGTAATCCTCAGGTAGTTCATCAGTGAATGTTCGGGCAAGCAGGTGCTTCCAAAAAGCTGCGAATAATCCGGCCGGAGCCGAATCCATATGTGCCTGGAAATCCCAATCCTTCAGCAAAGCCCGTCCGGTTTCAAGCCGGCTATCATTTAGGGGAATAGCCAGCAGGATCGGGACCAATAATTCAGCATTGAGGTCTTGATTATCCGCCTGGATGCGCTGCATATCTTCCAGGCTCAGTGGTCCAGAGGCAGTTTCGATCAATTCAATGATCCGCTGGGCTCGATAGCCATAATCCCAGGTCGAGGTGATCAGATAGGGATATTCTTCTCCAACCACTGCATTATTGGCTGTGACGATGTATCCCTCGGGTGGATTGAATGTGAAAGGTAACTCTTCAAAAGGAATATAGCCCTGCCATTGATATTCATCGGTCCAGCCCGGTACAGGCAATGTCCCGTCACCATGCGCTCGGATGGGAATATTCCCAGGCATTTGGTAACCAATATTCCCGTCAACATCCGCATACAGCAGATTTTGGGACGGGACAACAAAATCACGGGCAGCGGCTCGAAATTCTTCCCAATTTTGAGCCTGGTTGAATCGCAAGACCGCCGGGAAAGGATTACCCACATCCAGCGCAGTCCAGCGCAAGGAGATCGCATAATTTTGGGGGAATTCGATTGCCGAGCGATCACTGAATTCCTCTAAAAGTCCATAAGTCTCCGAGATGATCGGGCCATTCCGGGTATAGCGCACCTTGAGCGGCACTTCTTCCCCACTGGCTACCCGGATGGTTTCATCCACCAGGACCATATCCTGCCAGACGCCATTCACTTCATACTGGTCAGGATTCTCCGGGTTGATTTTTTCAATAAACAAGTCCTGGACATCGGGACCTACATTGGTTAGTCCCCAGGCGATGCGCGCATTATGCCCGATAATTACACCGGGTGCGCCAGCAAAGGAAAAACCAGTTACTTCTAACGGGCATTCGGCGTTCACCGGGGCGCAGTGCATCCCAATCTCATACCAGATTGATGGCATTTGCACTCCGAGGTGCGGGTCGTTTGCCAGGATCGGCATGCCCGTAGCGCTGCGCTGTCCATTAATTGCCCAACTATTCGAGCCCAGCCCCACCCCGTGCTCACCCAGCATGGGAGGAACCATCTCCAATCGAGAAGCGATTTCCAGGAGTGCCGGTTGAATTATTCCGGTAAGTGAAGGGGTAATTATCTTCCCGCCTGCCGGAAGACTTGCACGTTGAGAATTCGTCACGATCAACGGTCCATCTGCTGGATAACCTGGAAACAGCTCGGTGAGTTGTTCTGCAGTCAGGCTTTGGAGCAAAATCGCTTTTTCGATCTCATCATCCATGTTGCCCCTTAAATCCCAGGCCATCACCTTCGCCCAGGTCATGGAATCCAAAGGCTGCCAGGGCTCAGGCGAATAATCCGGGCTTAACAGCGCCAGGATCGCATATTCGAGACTCAATTCACTGCCCTGATGCTCTGCCAGGTAGGCATTCACGCCTGCGGCATAAGCCTCCAGGATTGCGTGGGTATTGGCATCAGCAGCTTCCAATTCCTGTTGAGCCACCCTGCGCCAGCCGAGAGTACGCAAGAAAAGGTCTGTCTCGAGCTGTCCTTCACCAAACATCTCTGCCAATCGTCCAGCGCTCAGATGGCGCCAAAAATCCATCTGCCAGAACCGGTCCTGCGCATGCACAAATCCCTGAGCAAAAAACAAATCATGCTGGTTGGCAGCAAAGATCTGTGGAATGCCAGATGCATCACGGTAGATATCCACTGGAGCGATCAAACCGGCGGCCTGTAAGTTCCCATCGACAACCGGAAAAGAACGCCGTACAGTAATTACCCCCACTCCCGCTCCAATCACTGCGAGAATCAGAAGCACACCCAACAGAACAACCAGTCCACGACCGATCTTGGAAGCAGTCATCTTAATCCCTCCCGGCAAAATATATAACCAGTTTAGTAATTTGTTTGGGTGAGGTTCGTGTATATTTTTTGTGTTAGCTTATCGGAATTGTCTTGATAAGTAAGATTATATCATGCGTACTTAACAGTTTTTTGTGAGGGGTATTAAGTCTGTCCAGCGGCAAAAACGGCGGCGATCGCCAGGGTTTGGGTATGGCTCAGACTGACACTCCAGCTGGTCAGATTTTTCTGGGCAGCCAGCTCAGCCGCCATCCCATGCAGGTGAAGAACCGGCTCACGGGCTGGGCCGCGCAGGATCTCAATCTCCTGCCAGGCTACCTGACCAATTCCGGTTCCCAGAGCCTTAGCGACTGCTTCTTTGGCCGCAAACCGCCCGGCCAGCGAAGCGGGGTTGCCCTTTAACTCAGCCAGTTCCTGCGGCGTAAACACCCGCTTGAGAAAGCGATCCCCATGCCGGTCGATTGCCTGGATAACGCGATCGATTTCAATCAAATCCACGCCTGAGCTTATGTTAAGCATAATCTCCCCATTTTCTACTGCTTGACCAGGGTGCCCGCCACAGCAATCGCCATTCTCGCCGGATCGAGATAACGTTGGGCTGTCTCCAATACCTGTTCGACCGTAACTGAGCGGATCCGTTCGGCGTACGTTTGATAATAATCGAAGCCAAGCTGGTATTTTTCAAGGAGCAGCAGGGCAGAGGCCACCCCGATATTGGTTTCCAGAGAAAGAGGCAGGCTGCCAATAAAATTATCCTGGCTGTCTACCAGCTCGGATTGGCTGACCGGCTCCGAAATAAACCGTTTAATTTCCAGCTGGATCAGGTCAAGCGCCTGCTCGACATTGACAGGATCTACTCCGGCATCGACGATCCAGGACCCCGGACCGATCCCGGCAGAAAGTGAACTTTGCGCCGAATATGCCAGCCCTGCCTGATTTCGAACGACTTCGCCTATCCGG
>JAJZSS010000289.1 GCA_021849525.1 Chloroflexota bacterium | reverse complement strand
AGGCGGGTGATCTGGCTGGCCTGCTCCACGACTGCCGCCCCGGCGTTTCCTGTGTCCAGGGGAAATATATTTCCGCAATACATAAATCCCTGGGCGCCAAACTCGGGCCGCCCAACCAGCTGCTCCGTCAGGCCGAGCAGCACTGCCTCGTGTCCATTGGCCACGAATAAGGCCGAGCAAACGGTCCCCTCCAGGCGTTCCTGGAGCAGTTGCCCCCGCCCGATGGGCTGGCCTTCTTGCCAGATTTCAATGTGCTGCCCGCCACCGCCTCGGCGTGGTTTTCTCAGCCAGGCCCGCTCTGGATCAGGTCTCCTGCCGTTCAGGCTGTAGAACGTCTCTGGAACCCGGATTTGAGCCTTTTCCAGCTTCTCGAACAACTCAGGCCAGTTCCGCACCCGCCTTAATACTTCTGGCGGGTTACCCAGCAGGATGCCTCGCTTTCCGACTGCTCCCACCAGGCTCGGATAATTCTCGAAGTTGGCGGTGTACGCCGCTGCCTCGAATTGCAGCTTATGGCTGGCGCTGATTAATGCCTGCGCGCTGTAGGCCTTGTCGAAATCTCTCCGCAGTGAGTATCCTTCGCAAAGCGCCTGGAGATCCAGATCGCCAAACGCGTCCAGAGCCACAATCTCGTAGCCGCTTTGCACTGCGGAGGCTGCCAGGGCGCGCACGCTGACACCCACCAGCAGGATTTTCATGCCAGGTACCGGTGTACCATCTCTTGCGCACCATGAATATACAGGTGATCGAGCACCGTCCCAGATGCGCTGCGTATCTCCATTGTGTCTGTCAGCGATCGGAACTGCCCCCCTGCCAATCCGTCGGCGATTAAGGCTGCCCCTTGCGCGGCTTCTTTTGCTACCTTGGCAAATCCTTCTACCCGGCGTACATCCCCGTACTCCGCTAACCGGCGGATAAGCTCCTGGCGAATTTTTTCCGTCCGGCACAGCCGACCTGAGATCAGGATCTCGCGTGGTTTGGGAACCACGACGAGCTCGGCTGCCACGCTCTTGACCACGCCCTCCAGCAGGGCTTCCCAGGCGATATGTGCTCTCTCGTCCGTTTCTGCCAACTCTGCCAGCAGTTCCGGCGTTAGATCTGGCCGGTCTGCGATCGATGCCGCCCCACCGCTGAACAGCACTTCTTTCGGAAAGGTTCCCAGGAGATAAGCCAGCTCGCCGTCCATTGCGCCAAGCGCGTAAAATCCCGGCCCGCCAACACTCCCTCCAATCCCATCGACCACCTTGCCGCCTTCCACCGCCATCACTGCCGTATATGCGCCTCCTACCTCTGCCAGGATGAAAGAGGTCTCCGCATAGGGAATATTTTCATGCTGCGCCTGGTTGTAGATCCCCAGCGCCAGGCAGCACAACTTGTCTGCTGTTCCCATATCGATCTTGTTCGCCTTGCGGTACTCCGGCACGGTTGGCAGGTGGATCACCCCGGGCATAAACACGACCGGTAATCCGCTCTCTTTCAACAGGCGGATCACCTTGCCCATCCCGCCCAGCACCGGGATCCTTCCCCGCTCGCGCTCATCCACCAGGGTGAATAAAAAGCGTTCGGCATCGCCGAACTGGTCGATCGCGACCAGTGGCAGCCCATAGCCCGACGGAGCGATCACCAGGTCTAAGGGGGGAGAGCTGATTAATAGATCTAACAGCAGCTGCGGATTCGCCGCAAAATCTTTCGACGGCAGGGTCGTATCCAGATACACCTTGCCGTCTTCCAGTCCACATACATCAAAGCTAACCGTTCCGGGATCGATACCAATGACTCTCATCTCTGCCGCCTTTTATACGCGCTCGCCTTCCCATTCACCGTAAACTCGCACCAACCTGAACCACAACTTGCATACCGGGCATTGCACCACATCGCCCTCGCGCACAGTTTCGTCGAACGTCACATCCCGCAAGCAGATTGGGCATTCCACCGTTAACATGAGTCACTCCTTCTCCTGTGGGGTGGACGGGCCTGGTTCCTGCGCCTCGTCCTGTTTGACTAGAGCCCTTTGCCAATCGCGTAGATCTCTTCAATATCCAGCACCAGGTCATTCTGCTCGAACAGCCTGGCGACCGATGCCCGGTGGATCTTCATCTTCAACCCGCCGATACCCAATGCACCAAACGCGATTTTGCTCTCCCGTTCCTTACCATCATCGGAGGGCTTGATCCCACCGATTCCGGTCGGCGGCACCGCATTTACATCCGCCACCACTTCCAGCGTCGGGCTGCCCGCCCACAGCTCTTTCTTCACCAGCTCGATCCCGGCTGCGCCGCACGCCAGGGCGACATGCGCCCCTTCTAATGCCTGGATCACACTGGCTTCTGCGCGCACTTCCATGGGGGTAACTTCAAGCTGGAAGCGATCATAAATTGCCTTGCATGCTTCCTGGGCGCGGTCCAGCTTCCGTGAAGTCAGCAGAACCTGGCAGCCTTCCTTCACCAATAATGCCGCCGCCCGCACCCCCACCGGTCCGGTTCCGGCATAGATTACCGCTTTTTTACCTGCTACGGGAGTCGCCCGGATAATCTTTAACACTGCCGCTGCGGCTGTGGTGTTCGAGCCATTCGGGTCCGCCATCACCGAAACCCGGACCGGTCCAAAGAAGGCGTCCTGGGCGGCTTTGAGCATCGCTTCGCCCACCGGCACCGACGACCCGCCGATGAACACGGCGGAGTTTTTCAGCATCTCCCCGCCCCGCGTGAACATCGCCCCATAGACAATGTTGCGCACGTCTTCCACCCCCACACCGCCAAACATTAGCACATGGTCCACCCCGGCGTCATAGGCTGTGATCGTGTCAAACGAGCTTGCCAGTTTATCGCTGTCCAGTTGGAGAAGTAATTTTTTCATTCTGGTTCCCTCTTATAATTTAGATCAATCCCAAATCTCGGGCTTCGTCCAGCCATTGTTCGAAAAGTTTCGAAGCCTCCTCATGCTTGCCTGCCCGGTAAGCCTCCATCATATCGTGGTAAAGATCCTGCAGCTCCAGTGGCAAAAATGCGAATGAGTTTTGGATCAAATCCTGAGCGTCTTCTCGCTCCTTCTTTTCATAATGCTTGTTAACGACATGGTCGAGCTGGTCCATGAGGTCGTCAGGCAAGTGATTGTTCAGGCCATTATCTTCTTCGTCAGGCATGGTCTTCTCCAATCAGGTTCATTATCCAGGATGGCTACATCGCCCCACCTAAAATTGAGGACCGTAGCACACCAGTGTGGGGTTGACCCGCCCGAAATACCCGCCCGCTGGTGAGGTTATTCATCGTCACCTGGCTTGGGCAAAAGATCAGCGGATCGACATTGTAAAAACTGCCAAAACTCTGATATAGCTCGTAGAAAGGTGTGCCATAGCTCGGCGAAGCGTTCGAAGGGATACGCTCGATCAGCGCCTCCAGCTCAGCGTCTTCGCAGCGTACAGTGTAAGTCACTCGCCCGCCGTACAGCACACAATCATTTGCCAGGGCACTGGCCCGGTCTTCTTCCGGTGCGACCGGTGGGATCGGGCAGGTCCCGAAACCGTGCAGAACTTTACGCACGTCAAATCCCAGCTTGAACATCTTATGCAGCCCGGTCGCTACCACTCGCCCTACCAGCTGCACCGCGCCTGCCAAGCAGGCTGCTGGCGCCATGATCATCGTTAACCCGCTTGGGGCGATATGGCATTTTCGGGCGATATATTCAGCCACCTCATCCCCCGGCATTTTCTGCCCTTCCAGGATGATCACCCCTACGTCTGCCGTGTCCGCATAATCCAGTTGCTGAAATACTGGCTCACCTCGCGACAGCGCCCGCGCTGGTCCAGAGCCGATTGCAAAGAAATCGCCTCGCTGGATTCCCCATCCCGCGTACTGCGCTGCCATGCATCCAATTTCTGTCTGGTCAACGGTCACGCAGACCCCTGGCAGGGTGATTTCTCCATAGGG
>JAJZSS010000288.1 GCA_021849525.1 Chloroflexota bacterium | reverse complement strand
GCTGGCATCAGTCGCATCGTTCTGTGGATGGTTGACAACAGCTGGCTCAGGTAAAGCCCACAGTACTTGACCAGCCAGCACCAGCAAAGCGGCATAGACCCAGAAATAGGCGCGAGTCACGCCGATAGCTATCCCAAAATTCGTCTCCACAAAATGCGCCAGCAGCGCCGAGAGCAGGGCCAGCAGGAGAACGAGGCGCTGAAATTCCGTTTCAGAGTGCGGGGATTGCACCCGCCCGAAAAGCGCGAACGCCAGCACATAGACCACCAGGCCCAGGAGCAACCCGAAAGGCAGCCCGACCCCAATAAAGGCTGTGCCCTGCAGGAGCGCCATCCCCAGGCTGCCCAGCAGGCCACCCAGGCCGCTGCTGACCCAGTAGCCAGCCCTCCAGCGCCGGTCGGGGAGGAAGCCCAGCCACTTCAGGCCCCAATAGAAGATCAGCAGGATCGTCGCAAGGTAGACGACCAGACCCAGCAGCCCGCTGGTGATCAGCGTATCCCAAACTTCGTTGTGCGAGCGATCGGGTGTGGCGTTGCGCCGTTCTACATGGGCCAGCTCGGGGGGATAAAAAGGAGGGTAGGCCACAATCATGGCCTCCGGTCCATAACCCACCAGCCCGCGCAGGCTGTTCCAGCGATCCAGGCTGCCATCCGGGTAGGTCAGAGGGGCGTGGGGCGCCACCAGCCGGGCAGCGCCTTCCCAGATGTATTTCCGCACCAGGGCGGTATTACTGGTGGGATCGAGCAGCTTGCCAAAGCGGCCGATCGCCGGCTGGCTGCGCAGGGTCTCGAAAAAGCCTCCCTGGGTATTGAACAGGGCCAGGAAGACGATCCCCAGGACGGTCAGCCCTGCCAGCCCGCCTGCCAGCCAGCGCTTGTGCGAGTAGACCGCCAGGACCATGGCCATCAAAAAGCTACCGGCCAAAAATCCCAGGGCCGGGCCGCGGCTGCCGCTTAAATACAGGGTATAAAGCTGCATGGCAGAAATAAAGATATACAAAATTGCCCGGATCATCACCGCTGCCAGGGGGGCCTCGTTCCTGAGAATCCCGCGCAGCGCCAGCAGCACGCGCCCGGCGGTCAGTGGAATGACCATGATCAAATAAGCGGCGACGAAAATCGAGTTACCCAGGTTGGCGGCGACCCGGATGGTCACATCCCCACCCCACGGGATCGGGTCGAGCTGGTAGCGCTGCAGGATGCCGTACAGCGCCACCGGCAGGCTGCTGGCAATGATCGCCGTAACCAGCCGCCCCAGCTTTTCCTTTGAGCGCAGGTTGATGAGCAGAGCGAAAAATAATATTAGATAAGACAGGGTAGTAAAGGCTCCCTGCAGGCGCTGGTATGACCCCCACCAGCTTATCCGGGGGGTCAGCGAAAACCCGGTAGCAAGCAGGGTAACGGCCAGCAGCGCCAGGGCAGGCAGCACCAGCGGGAGCCCAAGGAACGACTTCCAGGATGCAGCCGCCCAGGCCTCCCCCTGCGCAGCTGCCGGCCGGCCGGCAGCAATTTTCACCAGCCAGGCAGCCAGGATGACCAGCGCCAGCGAGCGGAAAAGCGCAATTTTGTCGGGTTCGAAAATGCGGCTGGAATACAGGTTGAAATAAACGGGAAGCACCACAACCGCCGCCAGCCAGGCGGCTTCCATGACCCCATCCGCATAGCGGCTCAGCTTGTTCGGCATAGGTATCTCGGGTTAATAATTGTGAATGAATGCCAGCTTACAATAACACAATTCATCCCGGGCGGCAAGATATGCTTGCCGAACCTGCCGGCTTCGAGTATGATTTTTACCAGGCTCCCAAAATGACCCTCAGCCAACGCAGCACGACTTCCCTCCTGTGGAATGCCCTCAGCAGCCAGGTGACTGCCCTGGTATTATTTACCCGCAGCGTTCTGCTGGCGCGCCTGCTGCCGGTCGAAGTCTTCGGGATCTATACCCTGGCAGGAGCGATCGTCTACCTGAGCATCCTGCTGCCGGCGTTCGGCCTGGACGATGCCTTCCTGCACCGCAGCCCGGAGAGCGAAGTGGAAGAACCGGCTGCCGCGGTGCATTTCACCCTCAAGCTGGTATTTCTACTGGCCTGGGCATTGATCCTGATCGGGCTGGCGGCATTTTTCGCCCGCGGCAGCCTGCGCAGCGCCATCATCTACCTGACCATTGCCATCGGGGGCTTCGAGCTCACCCATACCACCCGCCTGGTCTTCACCCGCCGTGTCGCCCACCGCCGCCTGGCGGTTTTTCAGACCCTGAACGCGATCTTCACCACCCTGCTGGCGGTGGGAATGGCGCTGGGTGGCGCCGACCTGTGGGCGCTGCTGATCACCGATTATGTGACCCTGCTCCTGGCGTGGCTGGTATTCATTTTCTGGAAACCGGTCTGGAAACCCAGGCTGGCCCTCGACCGGCACACCGTGCGCTATTTTCTCGCTTACGGCAGCCGGGTGCTCTTTTCCAACCTGCTGCAGTCGGCGCTGGACAAGCTTGATGACCTGTGGACCGGCGCCTTCCTGGGAAACACTCAGCTGGGATTTTATTCACGCGCCTACACCTTCGCCACCTACCCCCGCCGCCTGCTTGCCAATCCGGTCGATGAAGTGGCCCGCGGGACGTATGCGGAGATCAGCCACGACCGCCAGCAGCTGGGAGCAGCTTTCCGCCGCAGCGGCCTGCTGCTCGTCCGCAGCGGATTCTTCCTGGGGGGCTGGCTCTCGCTGGCCGCGCCCGAGCTCATCCTGCTCCTGCTGGGCGAGAAGTGGCTGCCTATGCTGGCGGCTTTTCGCCTGATGCTGGTCTATACCCTGCTCGATCCGCTCAAAGGCAGCCTGGCGTATCTCTTCATCGCCACCGGGCAGCCGGAAACGGTGATCCGGTGTCGCCTGGTCCAGCTGGCGGTGCTGGTAACCGGGCTGTTCAGCTTCGGCAGGCTGTGGGGCATCGCCGGCGTGGCCCTGGCGGTGGACCTGATGCTGCTGGCAGGGATCGGTCTGCTCTTCTGGCAGGCTGCCCGGCTGATCACATTTTCGCTGAAAGACCTTTTCCTGGTACCGGCGATCGGATTGGCTCTGGCTCTCCTGGCTGGGGCTGGTTTACCCCGGCTGCTGCTCAGCGGCGAGCAGGTCTGGCAGAATCTGCTGTTAAAAAGCCTGGCGTTTGGATTGGTCTTCCTCCTGGTCCTGGTTCTTTTTGAACCCCAGAACCTGCGCAGGCTTTGGACGGAGCTTGCCAACCAGATGCCAGGCCGGTGGGCAAAGGGGGGAGATACCACTCCCTACAATCCACCTCCCGGAGGCGAGCTGTGAGCCGGGTCGCCATGCTGCTCAGCAACGCCTACCGTCCTGATCCCCGTGTCCAGCGCGCCGCCCGCAGCCTGCTCCAGGCCGGGTACGAGCTGGACCTGTACTGCTGGGACCGCCAGGCCGAGCTTCCCGAAGAGGAAACCCAGGCTGGACTCTATATCCACCGCCTGCAATCCGTGCCTTCCCGATATGCTGCTGGCTGGCGGCAGCTTTTTCGCCTGCCGCGCTTCTGGCGCTGGGCCCGCAGGCAGATCGAGCGCCAACCGCCTGAGATCGTCCACTGCCACGACCTGGATACGCTGTACGCCGGGGTCGCCCTCAAGCGCCGCAGCGGCTGCCGGCTGGTGTACGATGCACACGAGCACTACCCGGCCTTGATGGCGCAGTATCTGCCGGCCAGCCTGGTGCACTTATTATCCCTTTGGGAGCAGATCCTGGTCAGACAGGTCGATCAGATCATCACCGCCAGCTCTGTTCTGGCCGAAGAATTTCGCCGCAAAACATCCCTCCCGGTAGCCGTGATCGGCAACGCACCATCGCGGGATGATTTCCAGAATCTAAGCCCCGAAAATGCTACACGCATCCGGCAGGAAATCGGATTGGACGCCGGCCAGCGCGGCGTATTCTATATCG
>JAJZSS010000287.1 GCA_021849525.1 Chloroflexota bacterium | reverse complement strand
CTGATATCGGCCGGGTATTCCCGGAGGTGATCTGGCATACCGAAACCCCGGTTACCCGGACATCTCCGGCGCCCATGTTTTTGCTATCTGATCTGGTGCGCCAGCACAATTTCAAAGTTGTGTTGACAGGCGAAGGCGCCGACGAATTTCTGGGCGGTTATGACATTTTCAAGGAAGCCAAGATCCGGCGCTTCTGGGCCAGGGAGCCGGAATCGCCGGCCCGCCAGCTTCTGCTTCAGAAGCTGCATCCGCATATCAAAGATTTGACCAGCGGAGGCGGGGCGTACCTGGCGGCGTTCTTTAAAGACGGGCTGACTGATCTCGATAATCCTGCGTATTCGCATGCCATCCGCTGGAAAACGACCCAGCGCGCCAGGCGCTTTTTCTCACCTCACCTGGCAGATCAGATTCAGCAAGGGACGCGCTTTTCATTAGAATTACCCTCTGGATTTGAGCACTGGCATCCTCTGGCCCAGGCGCAGTATATCGAAATTACCACCTTTATGTCGCCTTACCTGCTTTCTTCGCAGGGCGACCGCCCAGGGATGGCGCATTCGGTGGAAGGGCGCTTCCCCTTCCTGGATGTACGGGTTATGGAATTCAGCAACCGGCTGCCACCTGAGCTAAAACTGCGTGGGTTGACCGAGAAATATCTACTCAAAAAGCTGGCGCGGCAGTGGCTGCCGGAAGACATCTGGAAGCGCCACAAACAACCCTACCGGGCGCCCATTCACCGCAGTTTCTTCAACGAAGACACCCAGGATTATGTAGGTGAGCTGTTATCGCCGGCCCAGATCAACCGGACTGGATTATTTCGCGCCGACGCAGTCCAGCAGATGGTTGAAAAAATTCAACGCGGCACCCGTTTAAGCGAGACCGATGACATGGCGCTGGCCGGAATCCTGTCTACCCAGCTGGTCCACCACCGGTTTGTCGAGAACTTCCGCCTGGCGTCACCGGTAGCGGATGCAGAGGATGTTAAAGTATGTCGGAAATCGATCGGGCAAGGAGTTAACTATGCAGTTTCATAAGAACATCCTGGATATCGATGCTGCGGCAGAGGTGGAGCGGATTGTTGATTTCTTGCGCACCCAGGTCCGCCAGGTGATGCGCAAGCAGGGTGGTGTTTTGGGGATCAGTGGAGGCATCGATTCCTCGGTCGTGCTGGGCTTGTGCGTCCGTGCCTTTGGCCCCGAGCGGGTCATCCCGCTTATGCTTCCGGAAAAGGATTCGGACCCCGAAAGTGTGCAGCTGGCCGAGCGTCTGGCAGCGCATTTCGGAGTCACACCGGTTTTGGAAGTGATTACACCGGTCCTGGATGGCTTTGGCTGCTATCCCCGCCGGGATGAGGCGATCCGGCGCGTCTTCCCGGAATATGACGCTTCCCTGGGATACAAAGCCAAGATTGTGCTGCCGAACAATCTCCTGGAGGGCGACACTTTAAATATCTTCAAAGTGGTGATCGTGACCCCGAACGGTGAAGAGAAATCCCACCGTCTCGCGCCGCGCGAATTCAACCAGATTGTCGCAGCCTCCAATTTCAAACAACGCACCCGGATGGCGATGCTGTATTATCACGCTGAGCTGAACAATTATGCGGTCATCGGGACGGGCAATAAAAACGAGCACGATCAGGGATTTTTTGTCAAATATGGCGATGGCGGGACCGATATTCGCCCGCTCATCCATCTGTACAAGACTCAGGTCTACCAGCTGGCTGAATACTTAGGTATTCCCGAAGATATCCGCCAGCGCCCACCGACCTCGGATACTTATAGCGCCCACAGCACGCAGGAAGAATTTTTCTTCCGCCTCCCTTTCCGCACCATGGATCTGCTCTGGTACGCGCAGGAGCATGGTGTGAGTGAAGAAGATGCTGCCCGGGTGATGGAAATGGAGCCGGTGCAGGTTCAACGCGCCTATGCTGATTTTACGCGCAAACAACGCACAACGGAGTATTTGCGCATGCCGATGTTGGAGCTGGAAGGTCTGGTCCAGCAGGATGCGTGAGTCAGGCTTGGGAAATTTAGGTTTATGGACGTCTCGGTTTTAATCGTTAATTGGAACGTGCGCGACCTGCTGGCAGACTGCCTTACATCGCTGTACAGGGATCAACAACCCTTCACCTTCGAAGTCTGGCTGGTAGATAATGCTTCGACAGATGGCAGCGTAGCCATGCTCCAGGAGCGCTTCCCTCAGGTGCAATTGATCCAGAACCCGGACAACCCTGGCTTCGCGCAGGGGAATCTCCAGGCTTATGCCCGGAGCTCCGGACGTTATATTTTGATGCTAAATCCGGACACCTTACTCGAGCCGGGCGCGTTGGCGTTTCTCTACCAATATCTGGAAGAGCATCCCCAAACAGCCGGAGCAGGACCGGATTTGCGCAATCCGGACGGCACACGCCAGATGGGCTGCTATCCGTTTCCAACATTATCCCGCGAGCTCTGGCGCCTGCTCCACCTTGACCGGCTGTGGGCATATGGAGTGTATCCGGTGGAGCATTGGGATGCGAGCACCCCCCGTATCGTGGAAGTGGTTCAGGGAGCCTGTTTTCTTCTGCGGCGAACAGCGCTGGAGCAGGTTGGATTTCTGGACCCCGATTACTACATGTATACGGAAGAGGTCGATTTGTGCTACCGGCTCAAGCGGGCAGGCTGGGGGATCAGCTGGCTGCCGGCTGCCCGGGTGATCCATTTTGGCGGGCAATCGACACACCAGGCAGCCGAAGCGATGTTCCTGCGCTTGTATGAGAGTAAAATCCTGTTCTTCCGTAAACACTACGGGAATTTTTCTGCCGGGTTTTACAAATTGATCTTATCAATCACTGCCATCATCCGGATTGCCTTAAGCCCTTTATTGATATGGGTTAAACCGGGAAGGCGCTCAGAGACAAAGGCGATCACGTCTAATTATCGCCAGCTCCTGGCTTCGCTCGCTGGATATTAGATCATCGATGCATATATTATTTCTCACCCAGATCATTCCTTATCCACCCGATGCCGGTCCGAAAGTAAAAACCTGGCATGTGCTGCGTTACTTAATCGGGCGCGGCGATCAGGTGACTTTGATCTCTTTTGTACGTCCCGAAGAAGAGCAGCATATCCCTGCCTTGCAAGCTCAGGGGATTGAGGTCATACCGGTTCCGATGAATCGCTCGCGCGTAAAGGACGTCGGTTATCTGTTGCTGAGTCTCTTGAAAGGTACCTCATTTCTCAATGAGCGGGATAACTTGAGCGAATTTCGCCGGGCTGTTGATGTAGAGCTTGAAGAAAAAGCGATTGATATCATCCACGCCGACCAGCTGACGATGGCTCAATTTGCCACGGTCAAACCTGGCTTGCGCCAGCCGGTGCGGGTATTTGATGCCCATAACGCAGTCTGGACCATTGTCGCCCGCATGGTCGAGAACCTGCCCCGCTTTCTGCAGCCATTCGCCCAAATTGAAGCCCGCAAAGTCCTGGAATTTGAAGCCAAAACCGTGCGGGATTTCGAGCATACCCTGGCGGTCAGCGAGCAGGACCGGAATGCCTTGTTGAGCGCCCTGGCAAACGACAGTGAACGGCAGGCAGCTTCTGCCAGGATCACCGTCACACCGATTGCAGTCGATACCACCGCCCTCCAACCGCTTCAGCGCAGCCCGAATTCCAGGCGGATCGTTACCCTGGGAACCCTGCACTATCCCCCCAATGCGGATGGCATTCGCTGGTTTCTAAAGGAAGTTTTTCCTCTGGTGCTCTCCCGTGAGCCAGAAGCTCACCTTACGATTATTGGCAAGAATCCGCCGGATGACTTCGTAGCCCTGGCAGCCCAGGATCCACAGCATATTCAGGTCACAGGTTATGTAGAGGACCTGGATCCCTACTTTGAGCAGTCGGCGATCATTGTCGTGCCCGTGCGTGCCGGCGGTGGGATGCGGGTGCGCATCCTGGA
>JAJZSS010000286.1 GCA_021849525.1 Chloroflexota bacterium | reverse complement strand
AAACCTGCTCTGCCCGGGCGGGATCGACGAGGGCGATCATATTTCCGCCCCAACCACCGCCTGAAAGCTTGGCTCCCAGCGCGCCGGCATGGCGGGCAGCCTGAACGAGGCGATCCAGTTCGGGGCTGGATACACCCATCTCAACCAGCAGGGCATGATTCTCATCCATCAGGCTTCCCAAGCGGTCAGGCTCGCCGGATTCCAGCCAGCCCCGGGCCGCCCGTGCAATTTCAGCGGCGCGGTCAAACAGCGTTTCAAAATGAGCCCGGTCAGCCTGCCAGGCGCGGCGGACGCCCTCCACCGGCCCGGAAGTAGGGCTGCGCACACCGGTATCGCCAATCACCAGGGTGATAGGCTCCCCCAGAGATAGAATCTCGATCGGCGAATTCCGCACAAAATAAACCGGTTTACTAAAAGCCACAACCGTATTATCGATGCCGGAGGGAGTACCGTGGTAAAGTTTTTCGATTTCGTAAGCCAGAGCGGATACCTGCTCTGCGGGAAGCGGTGCCCCGATAAAGGCCGATAAAGCACGCAGGCAGGCAACCGAAATCGCAGCCCCAGACCCCATACCCGCCGCCAGAGGGATTGTCGATGACACTCGCAAAATACATGCCGGCAGATGATCGAGCGAAACATGCTCCTGAAACAGACGCACCAGGCGTGCCATGGGGTTTGCCTCAGGCAGGTCGTCCAGGCTGGAATCGAGCTGGATATCCGGCGCCTGGATCCACACCCTCCCTGCCGGGGCTTTCAGATCGGCGAGGACAACGGCTCGCGCCTGGACCTGGTTAACAGGTACCGCAATTGCCGGACGATTATAGACAACGGCATGCTCACCGAACAGGATGATTTTACCGGGAGCGGTGGCTGTATAGGCTGGCATAGAGGTGATTCAACTCATCTGAGAAATCAAAGAAGGTAGAAAATAATCAACACAGCCAATCCCCACAGGACAATTGTCAGCTGGAGCGGACGGTCAGAGAGCAGCACTTCCTCCGGCGCGCCTGCCTGGTGGGTCACCTGGATCAAATACAAATATCGGAACACACCATACAGGACAAAGGGGATTGTCAGCATCATGGTGTGGTTTTCAGGTAGATTGGGCGCGAAAAAGGTATACAGGCTGTAAGCAATGATGGTCGTTGCCGAAACAATGGTGATAAATTGGTCCAGCAGGGGGATGGTATAACCATCCAATACCCGGCGATGTGAGTTGGCCTCGTCCGCCAGTAAAGCCAGCTCGGCGCGGCGTTTGCCAAATCCTAAATACAACGCGCCCAGAGTGGTGATTACATACAGCCAAGGTGAGAAGCGCGCTACTTGAATTAATACTACTCCTGCTGCAACCCGCAGGACAAAGCCAAACGCAATTGTGAGCACGTCAATCAGGGGGATATGTTTGAGCCATTTCGAGTAAGCCAGGTTCAATGCGAAGTATCCCAGGGCGATCAACGCAAAATGACGCGAAAGCAGCCAGGAAGCTGGGATCACAATCGCTAACAGAATGGCCGTATAGATAAGCGCGATATTTGGAGAGAGCGCTCCAGAAGCCAGGGGACGCTGACGTTTCTCTGGATGTCTGCGGTCGGCTTCAATATCCGCCAGGTCATTGATAATGTAAACGGCCCCTGAAACCAGACAGAAGATAATAAAGCCTATAAAAGTGCGCAAGCCAGCGCGAAAATCAAGCAGCTGACCATCAAAGACCAGCGCCGCAAAGATGACCAGGTTCTTTGTCCACTGGCGGGGACGCATGGTTTTAAGCAGCAGCTGGAACATACCTGTATGATAGCATAATCTCTCCGCATGGGCATAGAATAGACATACTTACAGTTCAGTCAGACTCAGCCCCAACCTGACCGGACTGCCTGCATCCTTTTCTTTAAATCCTTGTACTGCCTGGCGAAGGGTGAATGATAAAATTATCCTATGACAAAAGTACGCCTGGACGTTCTCCTCGTGGAACGCGGGATGGTTGAGAGCCGTTCCCTGGCCCAACGCATGATTATGGCAGGTCAGGTGCGGGTAAATGATCAGATCGTGTTAAAAGCCGCCTCCATGGTCGCAAATGATGCGGTTCTAACGGTCGATTCTGGGCCGGCATATGTCTCGCGAGGGGGTGAGAAACTGGCCGCGGCGCTGGAATCTTTCCCTATCGTAGTAGCCGAAATAGTCTGCGCCGATGTGGGCGCCTCTACCGGCGGCTTCACGGACTGTTTATTACAACATGGGGCGCGAAAAGTGTATGCAATCGACGTGGGACACGGCATCCTGCATTGGAAATTACGCCAGGATCCAAGGGTGGTGGTGATGGAGCGGACCAACGCTCGCCACCTCATCGCGATGCCCGAAGTGATCGAGCTGGTCACCGTCGATGCCTCATTTATCTCCCTGAAAGTCCTGCTGCCGGTTATTCTCGGCTGGCTCGCACCCGGCGGTGAGGTCATCGCGCTGATTAAGCCCCAATTTGAAGCCGGCAAAGCTGCTGTGGCGCGTGGTGAAGGCGTGATCCGCGATCCAGCCCTCCACCGGGAGATCCTGGCGGATATCCTTACTTATTCTGAAGAGCAGGGATTCTCGGTCAAGGGCTTAATTCGCTCGCCCTTGCTGGGACCCAAAGGCAACGCAGAATTTTTGGCCTGGCTTGGTTATCCCAGGCTCCTCCAATCCGATTTGGAACATCTGATCAACGCCGCTGCTCCGGTTGAAACGGCTGGCGCCACAAATGTTGAGCAGGCATTTGAATAGTAGTACAATACAATGCTTCTGAGGGCAAGCGGAGAAGCAAGTTGAGATCCTAGATTAATTCCAGGGAAAGTTTCACCTGATGGAACAGTTAGATCATATCCGGAACTTCTGTATTATTGCCCATATCGACCACGGCAAATCAACCCTGGCGGACCGGCTCCTGCAGCTTACCGGCACGATCTCGGATCGCGATATGACCGAACAGGTGCTGGATACCATGGACCTGGAACGCGAAAAAGGGGTGACGATCAAAGCTTCTGCGGTCCGGATGCTGTATACCGCAGAGGACGGTCAGAGCTATGAGCTGAACCTGATCGACACACCCGGCCATGTGGATTTTGGCTATGAAGTCAGCCGGGCGCTGGAAGCCTGCGAAGGGGCGCTCCTGATCGTGGATGCCACCCAGGGAATCGAAGCCCAGACCCTGGCCAACCTGTACTTCGCCCTCGAATCAGACCTGGAGATCATCCCGGTGATCAATAAGATCGACCTGATCTCCGCCCACCCGGATGAAGTTGCCGATGAGATCAGTAATTTATTGGGCACACCCGCTAACGAGATCCTGCGCATCTCGGCCAAAGAAGGCACCAATATCGCTGCAGTCCTGGAAGCGATTGTGCGCCAGGTCCCTCCACCGAAAGGCGACCCCGAGGCACCATTAACCGCCCTGATTTTCGACTCTCACTATGATTCTTATAAAGGTGTAGTGGCTTATGTCAGGATTATGAACGGCAGCCTGGCATCCACAACACAATTAAAGATGATGGCAAGCGGCGTCGAGGTCAAGCCAGTGGAGATCGGCATTTTCTCCCCAACTTTACGACCCACGCCAAGTCTCAATACCGGCGAAGTCGGCTATGTTGCGACCGGATTAAAAACTGTGCGGGAATGCCGCGTCGGGGATACCATCACCAATGCCCAGCGCCCTGCAGAAACACCTTTGCCCGGTTACAAGAAGGTGAAACCAATGGTCTTTGCCGGGATTTACCCGGTCGAAGGCGAAGATTACCCCGACCTGAAAGATGCCCTCGAAAAATTACAGCTAAACGATGCTTCCTTAATCTATGAACCGGAAACATCCCAGGCATTAAATTTTGGCTTTCGCTGCGGATTTCTGGGAATGTTTCATATGGAAATCATCCAGGAGCGGCTGGAACGCGAATATGACCTGGATATTATCGTCACCGCCCCTTCGGTAGATCGG
>JAJZSS010000285.1 GCA_021849525.1 Chloroflexota bacterium | reverse complement strand
CTTGACTGGTGACCAGGGGGGAGACTGGGTCGCTGTGATCCGCGACCAAAAATTGGTGGTCGAGCCGGGCACCACGCCCGACCCGAACCTGACTTTTAGCGCAAGCACCCAGGATATCCTGGATATCTTCACCGCCATCGATGCGGCAGGAGTGCGGGCCAATGTCTCGGTGAAGTTATCCCAGATTGGTTTCGCCATCAGCCGTGAATTGTGCCTGGAGAATATCCGCCGGATCGCAGCCTGCGCCGTGGAAACCGATAGCTTTGTGCGCATCGATATGGAAGACCATTCCATGGTGGATGCCACCCTGGAAATTTACGACCAGCTGCGGTTGGAATTTGGACGGGAGCACCTGGGCGTGGTAATCCAGGCTTATCTGTACCGCAGCGAAAAAGATGTCCAACAACTGCTTTTGAATGAGGGCAAGATCCGCCTGTGCAAGGGGGCGTATGACGAGCCAGCCAGCGTGGCTTATCCAGTAAAGCGCGATACAGACGCCAACTATGACAGGCTGACCAGCCTGCTGATCGATGCTGAGCTGGCGGCAGGAAAACCGCGCCTTTCGGCGAACGGTAAGATCCCGCCTATCCCGGCCATCGCCTCCCACGATGAGCAGCGGATCCAGGTTGCCAAAGATTATGCTGCCAGGGTGGGCTTGCCCAAAGACGCCCTCGAATTCCAGATGCTGTATGGTATCCGACGGGAGCTGCAGGAAAAGCTGGCTCAGGAAGGCTACCCGGTACGGGTGTACGTGCCCTATGGTACCGAATGGTACCCGTACTTTATGCGCCGCCTGGCAGAACGCCCGGCAAATATCTGGTTTTTCATCGGCAATTTCTTTAAAAAATAATCTTCCAGGCTGGCCTCTTGCCAGGTGACCGCGAGGGTGGTAAAATTTCTCTATATATGAATATATGATCATATATTCATATAATTATGATGACAGAAACCTTGAATTTTTCTCCAATCTCTGATGCCGTTGCCAACCGCCTGGCGGAATTGTTCCGCGCTCTGGGCGATCCTGCGCGGGTGCGAATCATCGCAGCTCTGACCGAAGGGGAGGCGAACGTCAACCGGCTGGCGGAAGTTGCCGGGATCAGCGAATCGTCTGCCTCACATCATTTACGCGGTTTACGCCTGATGCGGCTGGTCCGGGCGCGGAAAAACGGTCGCCAGGTCTATTACAGCCTGGATGATGATCATATTGCCAATCTATTTCGCGGGAGCCTCGATCATATCCTTCATGACTGACACTGACCACTTCTATTCTCAAAATAACATGCGCCATAAATCAATCCGGGTCGAAGGGATAGACTGCTCCGATTGTGTGCTGGTGATCGAACACGCACTGCAGCGAATCCCGGGTGTGGAAGCTGTTTCGGTTAATTACCGTGAGCGCCAGGTCCAGGTAGACTTCGATACACGCCAGACCAGTTTGAATCAGATCCTGATGCGCCTGCAGAGCATGGGTTACAGGCGGGTGCCGCCGGCCTGGCAGGTATGGCTGGAGCGCAACCGCTGCCTGCTGTTGAGCCTGATTTCGGGCATCTTGCTGCTTACGGGCTGGCTATTCGAGCAGTCCGGCAATTTTGAACCCTGGTTGAGCCTAAGTTTCTATCTGGCGGCCATCCTGGCGGGTGGCTGGGAAATTGCCGGTGAAGCCTGGCGCGAATTACGCCAGCGCCGCCTGAGCACCGATGGTCTGATGATCCTGGCTGCCCTGGGAGCAGTCGCCCTGGGTGAGTACGCCGAGGGGACCTTGTTGATCTTCCTCTTCAGCCTGGGGCACGCCCTGGAAGAACGCCTGGTCGACCGGGCGCGCTCGGCGATCGATTCCCTGTCCGACCTGACTTCGCCGGAGGCGGTGGTCATCCGCAACCACCAGCCGGTTGAAGTGCTGGTAAACGAAATCGGCCTGGGCGAGACGGTCCTGATCCGGCCTGGGGCACGCTTCCCGATCGATGGAAACGTGCTGGAAGGCCAATCCGCGGTCGATGAATCGTCTGTCACCGGTGAGAGCCTGCCGGTGCCGAAAATTCCCGGCGAGCGCGTCTATGCCGGCACATTGAATGGCGGCGGTGTGCTGCAGGTGCGCGCCACTCGCCTGGCCCAAGACAGCACCCTGGCGCGGGTCATCGAGCTGGTCCGCACCGCCCAGGCGGCGCAATCGCCGGTGCAGCAGTCCGTCGATCGCTTCATGGACCGCTTTGTGCCGGTGATCGTTGGCATTGTCATATTATTAATTGTCATTCCGCCTGTTTTCGGGGTGCCATTTAAAGAATCTTTCTTACGGGCGATGGTATTCCTGGTGGCGGCTTCGCCCTGCGCCCTGGCCATTGGTCCCAGCTCGGCAATCATCGCCGGTATCTCGCAGGCAGCCCGCAAAGGTGTGCTGGTCAAAGGCGGGGTGTTTCTGGAAAAGCTGGGGCAGATGACCACCGTGGCATACGACAAAACCGGGACCCTGACCGATGGGACGTTCAAGCTTGAGCAGATTATTCCGTTGAATGGGACCTCAGCCCAGGAAATTTTAAGTCTGGCGGCAACAGTGGAAGCGCAGTCCGGGCATCCCCTGGCGCGGGCAGTCCGGCGGGCAGCCGAATCCAGCGAGCTGGAGCTGCCCCTCGCCGAAGCCGCTGAAGAATGGACCGGGCGCGGCGTACAGGCTACCGTCGCCGGCCAGCTGGTCCAGGTCGGCAGCCCCGAGTGGATCGTCACCCAGGAGGGTGGATTGGATAAGCCAGGCAAGGCGCTGCTCCATGATTTACACGAGCAGGGATTGTCCGTGCTGCTGGTTCGTCAGGCCGGTCAGATCGAAGGATTCCTTGCGTTCAGCAGCGAACCCCGCTCTGCAGCCCAGCAAACGATTGCCAGCCTGCGTAAAATGGGGATCACACAGCAAATTATGCTCTCCGGCGACCAGCCGCAGGCTGCCCGCCGCCTGGCGCAGACTCTGGGCCTGGACGGCTGGAAAGCCGGCTTACGCCCAGAAGATAAACTGGACCAGATCAAAGCTATGCAAGCCGAATATGGCAGCGTGGCGATGGTGGGGGATGGAATCAACGATGCTCCGGCATTAGCCCAGGCGGATATCGGCATCGCCGTGGGCGGGGCAGCCACCGATGTCGCGTTGCAGACTGCCGATGTGGCTTTGATGGGCGCCAATCTCTCCAGCCTGGCGACTGCGGTCCACATTGGTCGCAAGACGCAAAGCCTGGTCAGACAGAATCTGGTCCTGGCATTGGGTGTGATGTCACTGCTCAGTATCGCCGCCCTGACCGGTTGGGTAGGGGTGGGCCTGGCGGTAATCCTGCACGAGACCAGCACGGTTTTGGTGGTTTTGAATTCCTTGCGTATTCTCAATACCGGCGCCCCGGCTGCCGGATAGCTTTTTCAGGATAAGAATCTGCGAAGAAAGCTGCTGCACAGCCTGCCAGCCTGCAAAGGTTATGGTATCATCATCGCGCCAAGGAGGATAAGGCATTGCCCAAGAAACGAGCGAAACAACAAAACCGGTCCCTTCCCTTAGCATTAATGGCGGTCGGGCTGGTACTGGTCATTGCAGCAGTCGTCTTCAGCCAGAGTCTTTCCCAAGCCACTCCCACACCAACGGCTGCTTCTCTTAATATACCCTTTGCGGATGTGCCGCGAGTCAGCGTGGCAGACGCCAAAGCGGCGTTTGATCTGGGCAGCGCCATTTTCGTCGATGTGCGCGGCGAGCCGTACTATACTCAGGGACACATCCAGGACGCGCTCTCAATACCCGAGACCGATCTGGATACAGCGCTGGCTCAATTAGATCCTCAAGCCTGGATCATCACCTACTGTACCTGACCCGCAGAAGAATCGAGCGCCCGTGTGGCGGCTCTGATGATCGAAAGAGGTTTCACGAATGTGATGGCCTTAAGGGGTGGTCTGGAAGCCTGGTCGGCTGCCGGTTATCCAATTAATCCATAAGTTCTCGGG
>JAJZSS010000284.1 GCA_021849525.1 Chloroflexota bacterium | reverse complement strand
CAGCATGCTGGGCGAAGTGATCGATGGCGTCAACATCCTGGCGCAGGTGGGTAGTGAAGGTTAAAGAATGGGGAAAACTCTGGAAGTAATTGACTCGCTCCAGATATTCCGCCGGGATCAGGGTAGGAAAGCGGTAGCGGGTGGCATCGAATGAGTCAGCCAGGTCGATAAAGTGCTCTTCGAAATACTCAATCAGACGCGTGACCAGGGGACCAAGGGCATAGATCCCTGCAGCTTCCTGACTTATCTCCCCGCGCTGCTGAAGCTCCATCATTGGGTCCTGGCGATAGGGAACTGGAATGTCCATCTGATCTTCCAGAACCTGGACTTTAGGTTTGAATGCCCCTTTAGCCATCGTTTCCACAACCCGCTGAACTTTTTCTTCGAGCTGATGGGCTTCAGATTGTGAAACCGGGTGCAGTATGTAGACTTCGATCTGATCGCCAGAAGGTGCAACCAGAGCGCGGGTGATCAGCTCGTCAACATATGCCAGTTTCGATTGCACTTCGCCAACCAGATGATCGGGAATAATCAGGTTCGGTTTGATCAAAAGAGGTTCATTCATCAGTTTGATCCCTTTTTGCCAGTTTTTCGAAAATTGCGGGCAAGCTCACCAGCTCGGCAATGGATTCAGCGTCGATCTCGATCCCATAAGCCTCCTCCAGGCGAAGCAGCAGCTCCATATGCCCCATCGAATCCCATTGCGGCAAATCACCAAAAGCCAGCTCGGGCGTGATTTCGTCGGTGGTTACTTGAAAAGCATCTGCCAGCAGAGAGCAAAGATCTACATACAATGAGGAATTTGTTGAGTCCATGATCAATAATTCTTTCTAAGGTAATTCATGCACTATTAGATCAGGTGGGTTTAACCTTACACACACCGACCGGCTGGTAGCGGGGATCCCAAACACCCCAGGGCATCCCATTCTCGCCGGATTTGAAATAAAATTTTGCCAACCCGTTCTTTAACTCGGTGTTGTTCACCAGTTTATCGAACAACGTGTCATGATCGGCGTAATTATCCGGTGTATCATCGGGCAGATCGAAGATACGGCGCAGGCTGGCTGCCGAATAGCACCAGGCGCTGGAAGGGGCATGCCACCAGTCCTGCCCACTGGAGGCGACCAGTGTGGCAAGTAAGGGTCCACCCGGTTTCAGCACCCGCATCAGCTCTTTTACAACCGTCATCAAACCTTCCGGCTCATTATGCTCCAGGGCAGACACGGCAACCACAGCATCAACCGAATCGCTGGGGATATCTGACAGCGTGCTCAGATCCTGGTTATATATCCTGACTCTCCCGGCGCGACTGCCGATCTGGGCCAGGCTGAGCAGCTCGCGACCCTGGCGGCTCAACTTAACCGGGAGCTTTTCTTTTCGTTCCCAATCCTGCTGGAGCATCTGTTTGAGAGGCAGCAGATCATCCGGACGAACTCCCTGGACCTGGAAGCGAGCGCGGAATCGCACAGGCAGTGCCGCCCGGCTGAGACGATCCACGCTCAATACTTCAGCACCCTGGCGAGCGAGATACCACTGCAGCAGTCCTGTTCCGGCTCCAGCATCCAGGATGCGTTTCCCTTTCACTTCACCGAGTTGAGAGAGAATCCATGTCCAATCGAGCAAATAATGCCAGCCCAACTCCAGGTGCAGGCTGCGCGCCAGGCCCTTAAGCTCGGTCACCAGTGGTCGCTGTTGATTAAGTAAGTCAACAGATGGGATTTCAATTTTTTCCTGATAATTTGGACTCATGTTGATGATCTCGGCAGGATAAAGGGCTGGTTGTTCAGCAGTCCATTATGGACGACTTGCATGCTGAGCGAATTTTCAGGGAGCAAAGCTTGCCAATCGAAACGGCGCAATTGCACAAAACCCTGGCGCGGGCTGGCTTCGATGAAATCATCGAAGGGCAGCGAAGTACGATAGAGCTGGTAGTACAGGAAACGGCGGGCGTTATTCACAAACTGCTCTGGCGCGGGAATGTTTTTTACCGGGCTGGTTTGAATTCCTTCATTCAGGAATATTTCCGCCTGGCTTTGAAAGGTTTCTGGCGTATCAGGGAAGAAGACGATCGGATATTGGGTGTAGCGAGCCTGGCCGCCGCAGATTACCGAGATACCCAGGAGGGTCGCCTCCAGGCCGATGGACGAATTGTATACGATCACAAACTTGGAGCGCTGGATCAGCTCGTAAGAGCTCAGGTATTCTTGAGAATCGATAAAGACTACATTCGGAAGCCGGTCTACCTGGTTGCGCTTGACCCAATCGCGTACACTCTCCCGGCTGAGTTTCTTGCTATTAGGGCGCATCTCATCCGGGTGAGCGCGGATCACAAACAGCGTCTCGGGATGCTGGCGGATGATCTCCAGCACACAATCCAACCAGGCGAACATGTGGGGGAATACCACATTGGCATGTATCTGGCTGGTGTCGTAGACGACGTTGGTAAACACTGGCACGATTTGCTTAAATTGAGCAGCTTTAGCCAGGAAAGCTTCGTCAAGACGGCGCATCTCGGGCCAGAACTGGATCCCTGCCATACTGAACTGGCCTTGAAAGCGTTGCGCCAGGTAAGCATCCAGGCGCGAATTCTCTGCTGCAGTCAGATCGAAATCTGCGGGGATATCCATGGGGTAGGCTGTTGGCTGACCTGCGGTGAAGAAGGCTGAATAGCGCTGAAATCCGACTTCATGGGCGTAGGTGGGGAATCCTAATTCTTTGGATACCCAGCGCGCCGCAGCTTCCGGGTACATAATCCCATTGAACAGGAGCACCGCGCAGGGTTGAGCAGTCTGCAAAGTGGCAGCGAATTCGACCAGCACGTGATACGCCGAAAGGATGTAATGGCGCAAGAGGTAACGGATGGATGGGGTGTCTTCCAGGTGGTGCATGCGCATCGCCCAGCGGGCGGAGGGCAAAACCAGGCTGCCCAGTGGGATATCCCGATCAAGTGCCAGGCCTGCCTGGCGGGCAGGGATTTGGAACTGGCTCAGCGCATCTACATCCAGGCTGGCAAGACTATGGCTTAGCCCTGAATAAGGTTGAAATTGAAACGGTCGGACGGTGGCGCCGTTATAGATGCGGGCTGATTGTGATAAACAGTTTTTACAGGGCGGTGGCGTTGTGTGATCATCCCGGTTGGTGCCCAGGACACAGGGCTGAAGGCCAGACTCGCACAGAAAATGTTCGACGGGTATGCCAGAAAGCCGCAGGCTCCAGCCAGTGAGCATCTGAAAAGCTGCGTTCAGGCTCAGCCCCTGGATACGGGTGGAGGCATTGAACAACAGCACCGGATTTTGAATTTTTAACGGCTGGCTGTGAGTGTTTACTTCGCGCGCCATTCGTAAGATTTGCTGCTGGCTCTGGCGGGCGGCCAGGCGTTTTTGAAGCCGGTCCAATAAAGATGGGTTGTCAGCCATGATCCGGAGCGAGATCAGCCCTGGTGGGCTTTCTGGTAGGCTTCGGACAGGCGCTGGATGGCAATCAGGAAACCTTCACCCTGGCGTTGGTGCCCGCGCCAGATCTCGGGGATCATCGTGCCGTGGTACTCGCCCAGGACCTTGAAGAAGTGCACCCAATCGATGGTGCCTTCACCGATTTGCAAACCCTCACCATCCAATCCGGCACCATCCGAAAGATGCAGGTGGCGGATATATGGCAGCAACACCTGCACCTGATCGTAGAAATCTACCTGAGCCCAGTTGCAGTAGAGCTTGTGATGTGAGGTATCGTAGCACATGTTCAGACCCATGGAACTGATGAAATCCCGGATCTCAAAGGCATCCATGAAGGCGTTGGTCAGCCATTGCCCGCCAAAATACCATGGGCGGGGTGGTAAATTCTCCAGCAGCAGCTCGATGCCGGCATAATCCAGGGCTTCTATCGAGCGGCGTAAGTTGTCGTACAGGATTTTCGTATCCCGGATTGGATGGTCCAGGCTCATCGCACCGGGGTGAACGATACCCTTGGGTGGGC
>JAJZSS010000283.1 GCA_021849525.1 Chloroflexota bacterium | reverse complement strand
CATATCCAACCCGATACCCCGCAGGGTCCGCTGCTCTTTGTGCGCTATGCCAACCCGCAAACCCGCTTCAAAGAACGCAAGATTGCCCTGCCGGAGACCTGGCTGGCAGCTTACGGCGAATACAGCGCCCAGTACAATATTACCGACCGCATCTTCCCCTGGTCGCAGCGCCGGCTGGAATATCTGCTGGAAGACCTGAGTGAAGAAGCCGGGCTGTCCAAGCACATGTCTTTCGATATGTGCCGTTGGACCTGCGCCCTGATCGACTGGCGCGCCGGGATGGAGCACGATAAGATCCGCCAGAAGCTGGGCATCTCCAAAGTCCAGTGGCGCGAGATCAAGACCAAGCTGGAAAATCTGGATAAACAGGTTTAACCTGCCGGTTGCCTGACTCACCAGACCCCTGGGTTCTCGGGGACCCCTGGGGTCTGGAAAAAGTCAACCCAGCAGATTGTCAAATACTCAGGTTTTGAACCAGAGTGGGGACCGGTACTGGCAGCCGGTCCCCACGATTATTTAATCCAGCGCGAGCCTGATTTAGCCCCCGATCTCACTCATCAGGCGGTTTAACGGCACGGCATCCTCATCCAGGCGGTGACCCCAGGGCTTCAGCCACACGGCATTGACGATCATCTCGCGCAGCTCTGCGTCGGTCACCCCGGCGCGCATGGGGGTCAGCAGATCCACTTCCAGCTCGCGCAGCAGGCACATCCGCAGCCAGCCATCAGCGGTCAGGCGGGCGCGGCTGCAGCTGGCGCAGAACGGCCGGCTGATGGTGGAGATGAAGCCCAGGGTGCCGGGCGCATTTTTCAGGCGGTACAGGCGGGCTTCCCCATCCAGCTCGCCGCCATTCAGCTCTTCCAGGGGACCCAAAGCGGCCTGGATCAGGTCGCGCATGGCGATCTCCTGCACGTTGTTATCCTGCTGGAACTGGGTGATACCGGCGAACGGCATCATTTCGATAAAGCGTACCTGCCAGGGATGGGTGAGGGTCAGCCGCGCCAGGTCGATCACGTCTTCCTCATTATCGTTGCGCACCACCACGGCATTGACCTTGATCGGGGTCAGGCCGGCGGCCTCGGCAGCCTGGATGCCTGCCCAGACTTCTTCCAGAGAACCGCGCCGGGTCAGGCGGCGGAATTTTTCCGGATTCAAAGTGTCCAGGCTGAAGTTCACCCGCTGTAAGCCGGCATCTGCCAGGGGCTGCGCCAGGCGGCGGAACAACGTGCCGTTCGAGGTCATGGTCAGGGTGCGCACACCAGGTGTGTGAGCAATGTCGCGCACCAGGTCCACGATATGGGCGCGCACGGTCGGCTCGCCACCGGTCAGGCGGAATTTATCAAACCCTACCTGGGTGAAGATGCGCACCAGGCGCAGAATCTCATCATCCTGCAGAAGTTCGGCGCCCGGGCGGAAAGACATATCGTCCGGCATGCAGTAGATACAGCGCAAGTTGCAATGGTCTGTGAGACTGATACGGAGATAATGGATTCGTCTACCGAACTGATCCAGTGCCATGAGGTTTACCTGCTAAACTGAGATATGCAACCACTAACGGGTTACCTCGCATAACAACTGTCCAAGATTATAGCAAGAAGGCACTTGAAACCCAACATTAAGTTTTAATTTAAGATAAAATCAGGTCAAATGTCATATAAAATTATCGTTGCGTGAACAGCAGGAGCCATGAAAGTCACATTTTTCGCCACTTTACGCCAGATTGTTGGAGGGCGGACCGCAGAATTCGACCTTCCGGAAAACGCCACCGTCGGGCAGCTCCTCGATGAGATGATCCGCGTCTACCCTGCCCTGCGCCCGGAACTGCTGGACGAGCACGGCGAGCTCTACCCGCATGTCCATTACTTCATCAATGGCCGGGATGTCCCTTATCTGGGTGAGGGTATGGATACCCCGCTCCAACAGGATGATATTGTCACCGTCTTCCCGGCCGTCGGCGGCGGCGCAGCCCGGTGATCCAGCAGACCCGCGAGCTGCGCGGTATCCCTCTCTGGCTGCTCAAAGCTTATCTGGTGGAGATCGGCGGCAACGAGCTCGATTGTGGTGTGATCCAGGGCCTGGGCTGGAAGATCCAGCTCCAGCAGCTGGCCGATTATCAGGTGGGTTCGATCCGGGTAGGCCAGGTGCGCCTGGAGCTGGAAGCCGATCCGGCGGTCTTTCCCGCGCTCAACGAAGCTCTTGAGAAGAAACTATTACGCGCCGGAGGCTGACCGGTTTTCTTCTGGAGCTTCAGCCAGGGGAAATTCAGCAGATAGCGGCTTCAGGCTAAACAGACCTCATTAATTACAATGTGAAGGGGCTGCCCGGTAATCCGGGCAGCCCCTCTTGATTCTTTAACCCTCAAACCTGATCGATCCAGGATTGATTATATGATCGCCAGCGCTTTGAGCTTGGCTTCAGGGACGACGCCTTCGACCCAGCCGCGGGCTTCATAATATTCGTCCAGCATCTCTGGCAGCTCGCAGACATGGCCCTTCGAAGCCAGGAGAGTGGAGGGTTCTTTCAGGAACCGCTCCGGCAGGTAGTCGCTGCCCTCACGGAAGCCCGCCAGGTTGTTGTAGTAGCGCTCCAGGTTGTAGATGCGCTCGCCGGTTTCCAGGACATCATCGGCGGTAAAAGGCACACCCACGATAGCGGCATATTGGCTGGCATATTCATCGCCGCCTTCGGCAAAAGCGCTGAACAGGCACAGATCCATGCTGTCGGAGAAGGCGTGCAGGTCCTGGAGCAGCTTGATCAGCTTGCCCTTGCCCTTCCATTCCAATGGATCCGTTTTCAGCGGGATCAGCCCCAGCTCGCTGGCAGGGCTGTAACCACGCACATGGCAGGCGCCGCGATTGCTGGTGGCATACCCCAGGCCCATGCCTTTCATGCTGCGGGGGTCATAAGCGGGGATCGCCATGCCCTTGACCGTCATCGACAGCTCAACATGTCCAAAGTGTTTGGCAACGCCGATAGAGCCTTCCGCCAGGATATCGCCAATCCCATCCCGGTAGGCGGTTTTCTCGAGCGCCGCAACCATTCCCAACACATCCGCCCATTTCAAGCCACCATCGCCGTTGGTGTAACCCTGCTGGGTGGCTTCCATGTAAGCAGAAAGCGCCTGACCGGCCTCGATGGTATCCATGCCATAGTCGTTGCACTGGTCGATCAGCTTGATGATGCCGTTCATATCATCGTTGCCAGCATTGGCGCCAAAAACCCACACCGATTCGTATTCTGTGCTTTCCATTTGCAGGCCTTTGAAGGGGCCGGCTTTGGCTTCGACTTCCTTTTTGCAGGCAACCGGGCAGGCATGGCAGGTGGGGTCGTTGATCAAATAGTGTTCTTTGACGTACTCGCCGCCGGTTTTTTCAGCCAGCTCCCCAAACGAGGTCACCTGGCTGTTGCGGGTGGGCAGACCACCCATATTGTTGGTGATATTGGTCAGGACATTGGTGCCATATACCGAGAGGGCGCCTTTGCGCGGGCTGGTGATATTTTTCTCGTCCATGATCGTCGCCAGCGCTCGCTTGTGGGCTTCTTTCCAGGCTTCGCGATCGGCAGCTTTGGTGATCTTCTTCTCCGACTTGATCACAATGGCTTTGAGCTGTTTGGCTCCACCCACACAGCCCGTGCCGCCGCGCCCGCTGGCACGATCGTTCTCATTCACCCAGCAGGCATACTTCACCTGGTGTTCGCCGGCCTGTCCGATGGCGATTACACTCAGATCCTTCTCGCCATACAGTTCATTGAAATACTCCACTGCGGCATGGACGCCCTTGCCCCAGACTGGAGATGCATCGACCAGCTCGACCTGATCATCGTGCACATAGGCATAAACGGGTTTGTCCGCTTTGCCCTTGAAAATCAAGCCATCAAATCCGGCCCAGCGCAGGCGGGCTGCCGACCAGCCGCCGTGATGGCTGTCGGTGACGGTATTGGTCAGGGGGGATTTGGTCACGATCGCCATCCGCCCGAGATC
>JAJZSS010000282.1 GCA_021849525.1 Chloroflexota bacterium | reverse complement strand
AAGCGGCGGTTGAAACCGACCATTAACAGCGAGCGTCCCTGATTTTGGTCTACAGCTTGAGCAATCTCGTCCAGCTCGGTTTCATTAAGCGCCAGCGGCTTCTCACAAAACACATTTTTCCCGGCAATCAGGGCAGCCTGCACCTGGCGGGCATGGAGGTTATGCCGGGTCAGAATCGCAACTGTGTTGACCTGCGGATTCGCGAGTACGGCGGCTTCATCCCTGACGGCGCTTTGAAAACCATATAGCCGGGCAGCAGTTTGAGCGCTGGCGCCCGATCCAGAAGCGATCGCCACCCGCTGTATGGCAGGGTTCTTTTGCACCGCTGGCAGCAGCACAGCCATGGCAAAATTACCGGGACCCAAAACCCCGAGCTGGACTTGCGTTCCAGGATTTACACTCTTGACCGGCTCCGCAGGCAGAGATGCTGGGCGGGTAACTGATTCTGCATCTGAACCCTGGTCCGCAGATACCACGCTGTCCGGATAACGCAGGATAACTCCCAGAAACGGCTCAGAGCGTTTACCGGTAATCAGGGCGTACGCTTCTGGGGCTTGATCGATCTCAAAGCGGTGGGAGATCAATTTCTGGATTGGAATTTTGCCGTCTGCCATCAAATTTACGACGGCTTCCATGTTGCGACCCTCGGTCCAGCGCACATATCCCAGAGGATAATCTTGCCCACCTTCCTCATAATTGGGATCATAACGACCCGGGCCATAGGAGCGTGAATTCAGAAAAGTCAATTCTTTTTCATAATAAATCTTGCGCGGCAGGTTAAGCCCGACTGCTCCCACAGCCACCACCCGCGCCCGGTCGCGGGCGATCGCGCCCGCCAACTCAACCGGATCGGAAGTACTGGTATCGGCGCAGATCAAGACGGCGTCACAGCCCCGGCCATGGGAAAAGCTGGCAGCTGCCTCTTCTGCATCCTTGCGCAGCACCGCCCGTGCTCCCAGCGCCTCCGCCAGGGCAACCCGTTGGGGATCAATATCGATGCCCAACACCTGGCAGCCGGCCGCCTGGGCTATCGCCACACCCAGCAATCCCAACAGGCCCAGGCCAATGACGCCGACTACCTCACCCAAATGCACCTGCGAGAGGCGAAAACCATGCAGGGCAATAGCGCCCAGCGTGGCGAAGGCTGCCGACTCGAAATCTACCGCATCTGGCAGGGGAGTGATCAGGATTTTCGGAACTGAGACAACTTCAGCATGCACCGCATAACCACCTCCGGCGCAGGCCACACGCTGTCCAATCGCCAGTCCGCTGACTCCTTCGCCCAGAGCGATGATCGTTCCGGCAGATGAATAACCGAGCGCCATCGGCTGATCCAGGCGTGTAAAGGTAGATTCTAAGGTGCTGAGTGCTCCTTCGCGGCGCGCTTTGTCCAGCACCTGGCGAGCCAGGTCCGGGCGGGAGCGGACTTTTCCAATCAAAGATTTTTCGGCAAACGAGACCACCATACGTTCGGTGCCAGCAGAAACTAAAGAAGCCGCATTGCGGACCAAAACTTCACCCGGCTGAGGAACCGGCGCCGGAACCTCCGTTATGACAGCTTCACCGCTTCGAAGATATTGTAAAAGTTGTTTCATAGTGGCGATTATAGCGCGGAATGTAACCCAGGTGATATAATACGCGGGCTTTTGTCAGACAACCCTCCCATCCAATACAGGAGCTAACCTTGGCAGATCCCCGTGTCACGAAATATGCCCAGATATTAGTGGATTATTCCACGAAAGTAAAACCCGGTGAGCTGGTTGCCATCCATACGAACACTGCGGCCGAAGAGCTGGTCCAAGTGATGATTGGCTTGATCCTGGAGCGCGGCGCATTCCCGCATGTGATCCTGGATGTAGCCAACCAGGAAGAGCTTTTCTACCTCCATGCCACCGATGAAATGCTGGATTTTGTCCCCCGCTTTCATAAGATGGCATTTGTAGAATTCGATGTACTCTTCAAGATCCGCTGTGAAACCAACACCCGCGCTCTGAGCCAGGTTGACCCTGCTCGCCAGGGCCGGCGCCAGAAAGCTCTTGCGCCTCTGCTTGCCGCCCAGATGCAGCGTGGGGCAAACGGCTCCCTGCGCTGGATGTCTACCCACTTCCCTAACCAGGCTTATGCCATGGAAGCAGAAATGGGCCTGGAAGAATATAAGAACTTCTTCTATCGCGCCTGCCATGCCGATGAGGGCACGGCAGACCCGGTAGCCCACTGGCAGGAGATCGAGCGCCAACAACAGCGCCTCATCGAGGCATTCCAGGGTCACGATCAGGTGCATGTCCTGGGTCCCAATGCTGACCTGACCCTGTCTGTCAAAGGGCGCACATTTATGAATGCCTGCGGTACAAATAATCTTCCGGATGGTGAGATTTACACCGGGCCAGTTGAAAACTCGGCCAATGGCTGGGTGCGCTTCACTTATCCGGCGATTATTCAGAGCCGGGCTGTCGAAGGCATCGAGTTAAAATTCCAGGACGGCAAGGTTGTCCAGGCAAGTTCCAGGACCAACCAGGATTTCCTGCTGCGCATGCTGGATAGCGATGCTGGATCGCGCTTCCTGGGCGAATTTGCGATTGGGACTAATTATGAGATCGATCGCTTTACGCGCAGCATCCTGTTTGATGAAAAGATCGGCGGCAGCTTCCATATGGCGCTGGGCGCTGGCTATCCTGAAACCGGCAGCGTCAATAAGAGCGTGATCCATTGGGATATGATTTGCGATCTGCGCCAGGACTCTGAGATCGAGTTAGATGGCGAAGCCATCTACCGCAACGGGCGCTTCACGATTTAATCTTTTCACGGATTAAGCAAACGTCCGGCAAATCGACCTGCCGGATGTTTTTCGATTAATTCCGAAGAAAAACCGGCTTTATCATCTACGCTTCGACCAGAATCTGATTCTGGATTACCCACATCCGGCAATACAGCCCACCCTGGTTTAATAACTCCGTATGGGTGCCGCGTTCAACTACCTTGCCCTCCGATAGCAGAATGATCTCATCCATGGCCTCCATCCCGACGAGGTGATGCGTAATCCAGATCACCATGCGCCCCTCGGTCTGGGCATGCAATTCCTTCAACAGCTGGCTTTCTGTAATGGCATCAAGATTGGCTGTTGGCTCGTCCAATATCAACAAGGGAGCATCCCGCAGTATTGCCCGGGCAATTGCCACACGCTGGCGCTCACCCCCACTGATCCGCTGGGCCTGCTCTCCCAGCCAGGTATCCAGGCCATCCGGTAAAGATTGAATAAAATCGGTAAGCTGCGCCTGCTGGATGGCAGCTGCGATCTGTTCTGGAGTGGCTTGTGGATTGGCAATCAGCAGGTTCTCGCGCAAGGTGGTATTAAATAAATAGGTGGTCTGAGAAACAAGCCCGATTCTGGCACGCAGCTCATCCTGTTGCAGTCTACGGACATCCTCTCCCCCGTAACACAGCTCTCCCTGATTAAAGTCCCAAAACCGCAACACCAGACTTACCAGCGTAGATTTTCCCGCTCCGCTGGGACCCACCAGAGCAATCTTCTTTCCTGATGCCAGATCAAAATCCAGATTCTGGAGTGCAAATCCGGTTTCGCCAAGGGCATCCACAGAACCGGAGTAGGTGAAGCTCAGCTGGCGGGCGGTCAATGATGGCTCCGCAGGTAAAGGCAGGGGGGTGGCTGGATCTATTACTTCTGGATCGGCATCCACCACCTCGAACAAACGCCTTCCAGCCTGGAGACAGCTCTCTAAATGTTGGGCTGCAGCGGGTAAAGACTGCACGGCTTCGAAGCTTGTGAGAGCCGCGAGCGCGACGACAGGCAGATATACTCCGGAAAAAATCCCCGCATTTACCAGGGGAATAGCCAGGCGCAGCACCCACCACAGACCAAAGTTCGATAAGAAGACGATTAACCCGGATTGTAAACCTGTGAGCTGCGCCGTGCGCTGTTGGGCAACAACCAGCTCCTGGCTGAGCTTTTGTAAGCGGTCCTTCTGGCGCTGCTCCTGGCCAAAGGCT
>JAJZSS010000281.1 GCA_021849525.1 Chloroflexota bacterium | reverse complement strand
CTGCCACCGCGACGGCCACAGCGACAGCGACACCCACCAGGACGAGCACCGCGACGGCGACCGCGACTGCCACACACACTGCCACGGCAACCGCCGCGGCAACCGCCGCGCCCACCCTGCCTGGTCAAGCCACCGCGACGGCCACGCACACCGCCACGCCGACCCACACCCCTAGCCGCACGCCAACGGCGACTGCCGGGAGCACGGATGAGTTTGGCGTTTATTTACCGGTCGTGATGCGATGAAATCTGAATAATTCATTTATTTGTGCACATCTTTATAATTCAACACCGCAGCTTGCAACTCTGTGAGGCCTGACCCACTTGATTTTTGTTATAGTTCAGGCAGATACAGGATCACCAGCAGCCAGACCGGCATGCTGATCCGGAGGAGACAGGGGTTCAAGATGCGAAGGTTTTTAGTTAACTGGGCGTACCTCAATCTGCTGCTTTTCGCTCTCATTCTGGTTTTTCCAACCGCGCTGCGACCGGTCTTCCAGCTCTTCAACGGCTGGGGGGTCCTGCCGGTGGCAATCGGGATGGTGATCGCGGCGCGCCTGCCCGGCCGGCTGAGCTGGCGCAAGGCCAGAGTCGAGCCGCTGGTTGTGCGCACGAAAACGACCGGGTAAGTGGAAAGGCGATTGCCTACAATCTATTGCCTTTAACCTATTGTCTATCGGCAATAGCCCAGCCATCAGCGGGTCTGGTCGGCGTTCTGCTACCAGAGAACCGTGGCCAGCACGCCTGCCAGCCCGGTCAGGATCACGCTCCAGTAGCTCAGGGCGGGCAGAACACTCTCGCCCTGGGCGTACAGCATCGGCACCGCCCAGGGAAAAAACTCCCCCCAGCCCAATAAAACCACCAGATTCGCCGCCATGACCAGGATGATCGCCAATCCCAGGGGCAGCAGGTAGCCGCGCCCCAGGCTGGCGAAGAGCGCAAACGGCAGAATCCCCGCAATCACCAGCCCGACAATCACCAGCATCTTCAGGCTGGAGCTCACGACGCCGGGCAGGCTGCCGCCCGGGAGCCGGAGCAGCACACCCATCAGCAGGCCGGCGAGGATCATCACTGCCGCCAGGGCCAGCGACCATAAGGCGGCGACGAAAAATTTCGCCAGCAGGATACTGGGGCGCGGCACCGGGACAGCCAGCAGGTCCTTGACGGTGCCATCGGCAAATTCTCGCCCGAATACCCAGCTGATCGCCATTACAAAAAAGAAGAATCCGCCGACGGCGAGGATCTTGGCGGTTAAGCCCAGGTACGCCGGCCAGTCCATGGCGGCGTAGGTAAGCAGGTTGGCTTTGGCGCTGACCAGGCCGAGATTGGCCGAAATCTCCGGGTTGCGGGCGATGAACAGCAAAAAAGCGATCCCGCAGGGCATGAACAGGGAGCCCAGAGCCGTCGACAGGGGCATATGGGAGCGGGTGGCTTTGCGCAGCTCGATCCACAGCATCGCGGTGAAGTTATTCATCTTGTAACCCTCCGGGTAACCCTCCGGGTAGCCCTCCTGGCAGGCCAACCAGGCGCAGGAAATACTGCTCCAGCTCTTCTTCTTCCACCACCAGGTGAGTTGGAGCAGCTCCGGCGGCGACCAGCAGGCGATTGATCTCGTCGGGATGCTCCACGGCGAGGGTGTTTTTCAGCACGAGTGTCCCATCCGGCAGTAGCTCAGCGGGATGGCCGGCGGCGAGCAGGGCGTGCTGCGCGTGCTGCGCTTGCTGCGCGTGCTGCGCGGGCTGCGCGTGCTCGGCGAGCTCGCTCTCCCGGGTGCGCACCAGCAGGCGGCGCGAGCGGTTGCGCTCCAGGTCGGCGGCGTCCAGCTCCTGGAGCAGGCGCCCCTGGTGGATGATCCCGATCCGCCCCGCCAGGCGGGCAACTTCCGCCAGGATGTGGCTGGACATAAAGACCGTCCCACCGTGATCGCGGGTCAGCTCCAGCAAAAGCTGGCGGATCTCGACAATCCCTGCCGGGTCCAGGCCGTTGGCGGGCTCGTCGAGGATCAGCAGGCGGGGAGAATGCAGCAGGGCTTTGGCCAGGCCCAGGCGCTGGGCGTTGCCATGGGAAAGGGTGGCAGCCCGGCGATTGCTGTAAGCGGTCAGGTTCAAGCGTGCGAGGATCTCGCCGACGGCCCGGGGCGGCGTGCCCGGATGCAGGCGTCGGGCAGCCTCCAGATTCTCCCAGACCGTCAGCTCGGGGTAAGCATGCGGATCTTCCACCATATAGCCCACGTCCGACCAGGGTTTTGGGCTTCCCAGGCGGACCCGGGTTCCAAGCACCCTGGCCTCCCCGGCAGTCGGCCGGATCATCCCCAGCAGCATGCGGATGGTGGTGGTCTTCCCGGCGCCGTTGGGGCCGAGGAAGCCATAGATTTCGCCCTCGCGCACGCGCAGGGAGAGGTTGTCGACGGCGCGCACCTGGCGGTAGTCGCGAGTGAGGTTATCGGTTTCGATGGGCAGGTTCATATCAGGATTGTCGGTCAGAAGTCTGGCGATCGATTTCGTGCTTTAAAAAAGATATTGTTTCAGGGAGCAGGATTTTCCTAATTTTCTGAAAATTATTATGAGGAAGCAGTGAATTCAGGTCTTCATCAATGATCGTCTGGTTGATGTGTTCCTGAATAAATTCAAGCAAACTACGCAGGTAGATTAGCGGCGCCGTTCCAGCCCGTTCTCGGATCACCTCTGGTTGATAGGAATAACCTTGCACAAAGAAGTGGTGGATATCATAAATGTCCCGCCCGGCGATTCCGCCGTGCTGAGCATAACGATCTGTGATCGCGATCAGCTTGTGGGCAAACATGGTCTCGATCGTCTGGCTGTTGACCAGGCGATCAATTTCAGGAAAGTACTGGATTCGATACTCGTTGGCAGCAAAACTAAAACTGTTCGCACTGATTTTCAGCGTGTTACGCTGGCCAGGCCGGCTGGGGTAGCGTAAGGCAAAGATCAGAGCATTTTCGAATTCCAGCTTCACAACATACTCCAGCTGGTCGAACACCTGGTGAAATAAACCGCGCAGATTCGCCTCGTCTACATCAGGGAGTACGTCGAAATCAAGGTCGATCGAAAAGCGATCCAGGTATCCCAGCATGGCCGCGCAGGTCCCGCCTTTAAACGCCAGGGCCTGCGCCAGAACTGGCTGGTCAACGATCTCCATGAGCAGGCGGTGGAGGTGAGATTTGTGGATGATGTCTTCAGGCCTGAGATCTAACATCCGGATATCCTAAAGCTTGCTGGATCTCATTAACTCTGGAAAAATCGATGCTTTCGGGAAGGTCGAAGTGATACCGCGGATTGAAATACAACATATCCGCCACGGCGCGTTCGGTGGAGGCAATGAAATTCCCATCCTGGTCATGGATTCCGAGGGGATTGTAAAGATATTCAGGTTTGAGCTGGCGGAAACGGAAAGACCAGGGACCAATGGTGACGCGCTTTGACCGATCGGTGACAAAGGTAAAGTCATTTACACTTTGGAAGATCACCCCCGCCTGAGCGAGCACAGACTCGGTCGTCAGGTAGGTATAACGGTGGATCACAGCGCGAGCCACAGCCAGAGGATCGAGAGAATCCACCGGAACGGTAGCATATAACCCTTTATGCAGTGGGAAAAGGATCCCCCTGTCGATATAACGGGTGATGGTCATGTAGAGATTGTGCCGGTCGGAAATTCCCCATAACAAAGCCAGATCGTTTGTATGGAATAATTTCTGGTCAAATTTTATTAGTTCATTTATCCTATACATATTTGTATAGGATACAGTAACGCAAGACAAATGTCAATAGCTTTCAGGCAGCTCGAGCTACTTCTTTTGGCGTTTGCGCTTGCTGGCCAGCAGGCTGGCCGCGGTGGTCGGCTCCTGCCCCTCGACGTTTGCGTTTGGGAGTTTGCCCTCGGACACAAGGGTGGAGGGTTTATTCTGGGGCGGCGGAGTAGCTGAGGCAGATGGACTCTGAACCGGCAGCTGCTTTGCAGCCGAGTCCGGTTGAAAACCGGACCTACGTTTCACC
>JAJZSS010000280.1 GCA_021849525.1 Chloroflexota bacterium | reverse complement strand
CCTGACCCAGCTGCCAGGCAGTTCTGCAGGGGGCTGCCATCGCCCCAGTCCAACTGGCAGGCACTGACTGTATCGCTGCCGGGATCGGTCACCGCACTGATGGCGAGAGAGTAGGTAGCGCCTTCAGTCACGCTGGCCCCGCCGGTAAGCGACACGGTGGGGGCCACATTTTGCACGGTAGTGGTGACGCTTTCTTCCAGGATGGTCCCGGAAGGCTCGGAGGCAGTGACCGCAATCACATACCCATCATTATCGGCATAGGTATGCTGAGCATTGAAAGAGCGATCCGTGCCCAGGTTGATGACCGTAGCGGCAGAACCATCTCCCCAGTCGATCGTGAGGGTGAATTCAGCTGCTGGATCTTCGTAAACGAAACTCCCGAACATGGTAATGGGTGACCCTTCGCTGACCGGATTGGGAGAAAGCGAGAGATTGATCGGCGTGGGATTCAGGCCATCGGCTGCGCCATGGAATACTTCTGCCAGGCCTTCATCCGTGGTACTGACCGCCCGCTCAAAATAGGGGGCGCCTAAAATGATATCGGAATAGGTATCCCCATTCACATCGCCGGCGCCAGCCACCGAATAGCCGAGGGCGGTATAGGTGTAATTAAACATGCGCACCCAATCCGGGGTTGAAGCAGGACCTGCAGCGCCACCCAGAAAGAGGAAAGCTCTGCCTTCTGCCAGGTCTGGATTGGAATAATGGGGAGCGCCGATGATGAAATCGTCAAAGCCATCGCCATTGATATCGCCAGCGCCGGCAACCGAGTGCCCGAGGATCAGATTCCACTCCCCGCCGATATAGGTCCAGAGAGGTGCCAGGTCTGGAGCAGCTGCACCACCCCGATACAGGAAGACCTTGCCTTCGTTGTAAAGTGTCTGATCATAATTCTCAGCGCCGACCAGCAAATCGCCATAACCATCGTTATCCACATCCCCGGCTGCGGCGACCGCGCTGCCGTAATTTGCCTGCAGCTGGTTCCCTTCCATTTCCCAGTCGGGGTTCGCCGAGGGTCCTGAATCATGTCCGTTATAAACAAATACTTTGCCTTCGCTGTTCTCACCATTGGCATAGAACGGGGCAGCCAGGATGAGATCAGAATGGTTATCATTATTAAGATCGCCGCCCGCCAGCGCCGCGCCGAGCTGGGCATTGGCCATCCCGCCGGTGAATACCCGTGCCGGGGTCGTATCCAGGCCTGTAATTGAACCATAGTACAGGAACACCGCGCCTTCATCAATGGCTACATCATCATAGAGATGGGCGCCAGCCAGGAGGTCGTCATATCCATCGTGATTGACATCCCCCGCCGACGCCACGGCGTAGCCCAGCTGGGCCCCGGCCTGATCGCCTTCCACTGTCCAATCGGCGGTCGAGCTCAGGCCATCCGGGCTGCCATAAAAAACGAAGACTTTGCCCTCGTGCTCCTGGCCATCGGAATAAGTGTTGGCGCCGACCACAACATCGGAGTAGCCATCGCCATCCACATCCCCGGCCGAAGCCACCGACCAACCGAAATGGGCGCCAGCAATGCTCCCATAGCCGGTCCAGCTGGGGGTGGAAGACAGACCGGTTGGCGAGCCGTAGAACAGATACGCACGGCCTTCCTCATCCACTTCCAATGAGCGCTGGGTGAAGTGGGCGCCAACGATGACATCATCATAACCATCGTTGTTCACATCGCCGGCAGAGCTGACCGACCAGCCCAAAAGAGCGCCCGGAATACCGCTGTTGTAGCTCCAGGCCAGTGGGCTGAGGGCATCGATGGCGGCACGCGTGGGCGCCGTCCCAACTCCCAGGATCACCGCCAGCACCAGGAGCCAGGTTAACCCGCGCCAAAATTTCGTCTGGTTTGCATGATTTAGCCAATTCATGGGTCGTTTTTTCATCTATCCACCTCTGAGTCTTGTTTGAACCGGTTGAGTTTAATAAATTGATTTCAGCAAATCAGTAATTCAGTCAGCCTTTGTTGCCAGAATATCACCCCACTGCATCTGCCGATTTTCCCATTATACCCTGAGAGAATAGCTCAATAATTGAAGATTCTGTAAGGTTAATGCACCAGGAGCTGCTTGAAGTCAGGCTTCAGTCAGCTCCTGGGGTCTGGGACACGGTGTCCAATCAGCGCAGGCGCACGCTCTTATAGATGCTGGGCGAGCCAGCGGGAGCCTGTACGGTCTCGGGGTCCTGGGCTGCAGGCCGCGAGCGCAGCCGGCTGGATAGCGCTTCGATGATCTTCCAGATCAACGGGGTAGGCTGGGCGGCGATAAAAGCCGCATGCGTGTCCAGATCCCCGTCCAGATAGTGCTTGTCGTTCAACATAACTTTCCCTCCAATGGATACAGGCGCGCAAAGCGGCGCCGGTCAGCGCCGCCTTGAAACGCCTTAGGTATATGATACCACAGACAAGCGTCAGAGTAACTTCTCGACCTCATGCCACAGGCCGGGTAAACCCAAGGCCTCACCAAACTGGACCACCCACTCCCGGATCCGGCTTCTATCCAGGTCGGGATGGCTGGATGCAATTGCTTGAATATCAGCCATATCTTTCGGCCGGTGGGCCACTGCTTTCATGATTATTAAATCTTCGGGAGATGGTAAGCGAACATGAATTTCTCCGACCACCAATTCCTGGCTCCTCTCTACCATCTCAGATTCGAACGGCAGAATCCCCAACGATAGATCGATATCAATCGAGCTGTCTGTGTGCCGGAGCAGTAATACCCGGTGCTTCCGGGCAAAATCCTCAGCCTCAGCCATGCGTGCTTCGATTCCCTCGCTGGCTGCAGCCTTTATTAATTCAGGTAAGTCCCCGACACTCAACAAAATGACTGCATCCAAATCAGCAGTCAAGCGTGGTTGGCCAAGCAAACTGGCAGCAATCCCACCGATGATCACCCCCTGGTTGTCAAAGCGTTCGAGCAAGCGCTGGAGCGCTGCCAGGGGCTCCAGAAATGGGGTTGGGATCACGGAAGTGGGTTTGGAAGGTTGTTTTTTAGTTTTGCCCATAGCCGATAAATGTCTTCTTCGCTTTCATCTTTCTTGAAGATACCCAAACTAATCGCCAGGGCGACGACTGCATTTAGCTGCTTCCAGCGCTGTTCTAATGAAGCCGTTTGCAGCTCCTGCTGCTGCACTGCTGCGACGGCGTGATAGCGATCGAGATAAGCCTTCAAGTCGGGATCCATGAAATGATTATAGCATGCTGAATGGAGATATAAAGCAAAAACCGCCTGAAAGGCGGTTTCAGTTCATTTATTGAGTACCCCCACCGCGACTCGAACGCGGGCTTCTACCTCCGGAGGGTAGCGCTCTATCCACTGAGCTATGGGGGCGTTTGTGCGCGCCCATTTTACCACGAATCTCAATCCTCTCCAATCCTGGTTACGGCCATCATCTTTCCCTGTGCTTCCCGGCTTATAATTGGTTGATATGCCCCATCTCAAAAGAATCTTCTCGCATTGGCTGGTCCTGCTGGCCTGTGCCACCCTGGCCGCCGGGTTGAGCGCCTGTACGGCCGCGCCGCCACCGCTCGCCCCAGGCGAGTGGCAGGCGGGCGACCTGCTGGCGCTGGACCCACCGGATGCCCCCCTCACCCGGCCTCTCCCCGGTGGGGAGAGGAGTGGAGTTGAAGGGGCAGACCTGATTGCGGTTTACGCCCGGCCCACCCTGCAGGCGCTGCACCTGCGATTGGACCTGCTCGATTTTTCCAGCGGGCAAAGCGCCGACCTGTACCTCGCCCTGGACAGCACTCCCGGCGGGAAGACTGCCCTGCCCCTGGCGGGCGATAGCGAAATGGAATGGGATGCGCTGCTGGTGATCCCGGCTTCGGGGGCGCTGCAGGTGCTGGACAGCAGCCTGAACCCCATCCCTGACAGCGCTTTGCGGGTGGCGCGCAGCCCTGGCTCGCATTCGATCGCCATCAGCCTTGATCCTGCCAGCCTGCCCGGTGCGGCTGCCACCCCTCTGCGCCTGGAGGTCATCAGCACCCTGCCCGGCAGCCGGGAGATTGCCGACCGGATCCCACCGTTGAGCGCACGGTCCCGAACCGTGCAGAGC
>JAJZSS010000279.1 GCA_021849525.1 Chloroflexota bacterium | reverse complement strand
CCAAACTGCTCGGGCGCCTGGCAAAAGAAGCCGGCGCAGATGCGGCAAAGTTCCAAAATTTTCGCGCTGCCCAGATCGTTTCGGATTATGGTTTCCGGAATATGGGCGGTCAGCTCTCCCACCAGGCCAAATGGAAAAAATCGGTCTTCGAAGTCTATCAAGATGCCTCCATCCCCTTCGATTGGACTCCCATTCTCAGAGAAGAATGTGACCGGGTCGGGATTGATTATTTTTCCTCGCCCTATGACTTCGAAGCAGTGGACATGCTCGATCCGTATGTCCCGGCGCACAAGATCGGCTCCGGGGACATCACCTGGCCCGAGATGCTGGAACACATCGCCCGCAAGGGCAAACCGGTGATTTTATCCACCGGGGCGTCTGATATTGGCGATGTACAGCGTGCGGTACATACCATCCGCAAGATCAATTCCCAGCTCGTCCTCCTGCAGTGCAACACGAACTACACTGCCAGTATTGAAAATTTTGACAGCATCCATCTCCGCGTCCTCGACACATACCGGGTCATGTTCCCCGAACTTATCCTGGGTCTATCGGACCACACCTTTGGCCATGCGACCGTACTTGGAGCGGTGGCCCTGGGTGGGCGCGTTATTGAGAAACACTTTACCGATGATAACCAGCGGGTCGGCCCCGACCATCCCTTTTCGATGACACCGCAAAGCTGGGCGGATATGGTTCAGCGAACCCGTGAGCTGGAAAGGGCGCTGGGCTCTGCCGATAAAACAGTCGCCGAGAATGAGCAGCAAACAGTGATCGTCCAGCGGCGCTGCCTGCGGACAGCCCGCCCGATCCAGGCTGGAGAGATCATTACGCGTGAGATGATTGATGTCCTGCGCCCGGCGACGCCCGGCGCGATCTTACCCTATGAGATCGATGCCGTGATCGGCACTAAAGCTGGCGTAGATCTCCCGGCAGGGCGTGAGCTGCGCTGGACAGACTTGATCCATGCCTGAACAGAACATCCAAATATTTTGTCTCGCATCCTGTACTTTACCCGCGACTACACCACCCACGACCACCGCTTCCTGAGTGCGCTGGCTGGAACCTCCCACCAGGTGTTTTATTTGCGTTTGGAACGGCGGGGGCATATTCTGGAAGACCGCCCTTTACCAGACGGAATCACAGCGGTGGACTGGGCAGGCGGAAAACAGCCATTTACCTGGGCTAAAAAAGAATCGCTGACCGCTGACCTGCAGCGCGTGATCCACGAAATCCAGCCCGACCTTATCCAGGCGGGACCTGTTCAGACTTCGGCGTACCTGGTTGCCCGGACAGGTTTTAAACCCCTGGTTACCGTTTCCTGGGGGTCCGATCTGCTGGTCGATGCCCACAAAAGCCACAGGTACGGAGAAATTACCCGCTTTACCCTGGCGCACAGCTCTGCCCTGGTGGGCGACTGCCGGCCCGTGGAGGAAGCTGCCATTGCTTATGGCATGCCGCCACAAAAAATCGTGACCTTTCCCTGGGGCGTGGACCTGAATCATTTTTCACCGGCTGAACCAGCCTCTGAACAGCCTCTCTTCCCCGACCAGCCCCACCGTCCCTTTGTTGTTTTGTCGACCCGCGCCTGGGAGCCGATCTACGGGGTGGATATCCTGGCCCAGGGTTTTGTTCTGGCAGCCAGGGAAATCCCCAATTTGCGCCTGGTCATGCTGGGAAACGGCTCGCTGGCCAGCAAACTTCGCACCATCTTCGAAGGCAATCAGGTTCTCGAGCGCGTACTTTTCGCCGGACAAATTACCCAGAACGAATTGCCCCGCTACTACCGGAATGCTGATCTATATCTCAGCGCCTCGCGCAGCGATGGAACATCCATCTCTCTGCTCGAAGCACTGGCGTGTGGACGCCCTGCTCTGGTCTCCGATATCCCGGGCAACCGATCCTGGATTGAGCCCGGGGTTCAGGGCTGGTGGTTCAGCGACGGCAGCCCACAATCCCTGGCAGACGCGCTGTGTAAAGCTTTCGCCCAAAGGCAAGACATTCCGAAAATGGCCCAGGCAGCCCGCCGGCTTGCGGAAGAGCGAGCCAACTGGCCAGAAAATTTCAAAAAACTGCAGCTGGCATATGACCTGGCACTCAACGCACCCATAATTCCAACGATAAAATCGCCATGATTTTTCCTACCCACCGCCCTTATACCGTTGCCATTATTCAGGCGCGCATGGGATCCAGCCGCCTGCCTGGAAAAGTTCTGCTGGATATCGCCGGACGGCCGATGCTGGGCTGGGTCTTCGAGCGTGCCCGCCGCGCCAGCCGGGTGGATGTAGTCGTCCTGGCGACCACTACCGATCCCAGCGATGATCCGGTAGCCGCATACTGCCAGGCCAATGGATACGCTTACACACGGGGCAGCCTGGGAGACGTCCTGGATCGTTATTACCAGGCCGCACTCACCCATCAGGCAGAAGTAATCGTCCGAATTACTGCAGATTGTCCGCTGATCGATCCAGCCTTGATCGATGATGTAATCGGCGTGTTCCTGGGTGAACCGCCGCAGATCGCCAGGCGCTTGGAAATGAGTGAGGGGGGCGACCCCGGCCTCCGCCAGGCAGCATTCCCATTCGACTTTGCCGCCAACCGTTTGCCCCCGCCCTTCCAACGCAGCTACCCAATCGGTCTGGATGTCGAAGTATGCTCCTTTCAGGCCCTGGAACGCGCCTGGAATGAAGCCCGACAGGGCTACGAGCGAGAGCATGTGATGCCGTATCTGTATTCCCAACCGGGGCGCTTTCGCTTTGTCCAGTTACAGCACGAGCCAGATTACGGCAGCCTGCGTTGGACTGTCGATACACCCCAGGATTTAGCCTTGATCCGGGAGATTTTCCAGCGCCTGCCAGATCCGCTTACCAGCACCTGGCTGGATGTGTTACAGATATTCAAAGATGATCCAAACCTGAACGAGCTCAACGCTCAGGTTGAAGCCAAACACTACCAGGCTGTGGACTCACGGATAAAAACCAGCGATCAGCCTGAATCCAACCGATGACCACCTTAGCCGAATCTTCAATTCCTACAAGCACCGCTAAAAGCAAAGCGCTGATTAAAAGCATCGCGATCTTCGCAGGCTGGGCAATCGTCACCATTCTCTTCAGCCTGGCATACACCCAGGCGCCGTTATATGAAGGCAACCAGAACACCAAGTTCCTGCATGGTCTGGCCCAGGCTGGGCGGGGATATTTAGCGAATGACTGGCTGGCAAACACCGTCGATCCGCTGCCGGTCTTCTCCGCCCTGGTAAATTTCACTGCCCGCATCAGTGAGAGCCTCTTTTATTACTATTATGGAGTGCTCTTTGGGATTTACATCTTCAGCCTGTATGGAATCGCAGACTTTATCTTTCAGCTTCGCAAAAGCTGGGCGAAGTCTCTGCTCTATCTGGGCCTGTTTTTTGGGGCGCATTCAGCCTGGCTGATGTTCGAAATGGAAAAGCAGTATGCCTGGGATATGACCTTCCTGCACTTCGGCCTGGCTGGCCAGTATTTATTGGGCCTGGAGTTTCAAAACAGCTCATTTGGCGTATTCCTGCTCCTTTCGATTTACTTGTTCCTGAATAACAAGAATATTTGGGCAGTTATTGCTCTCGGTGTGGCCTGTTTATTTCATCCGGCGTATTTATTCAGTGCGGCTTTGATCATCATTGCGTATTGTGGAATCTTATTTTTTAAATCTTCACCGCTTGCAGCTGGCGGCCAGCGCTTAAATATTACGAAAATCCTGCAGGCTGCCAGGAAACCGGTTATTCTCGGGCTACTGGCTCTGATCCTGGTCCTGCCGGTGATCCTGTACAATCAGATTGCCCTGAGTGCAACCACACCCGAGATTTCCACTCAGGCCATGGATATCCTGGTTAACTATCGCATCCCGCACCACTCTCTCCCGGCGGTGTGGTTCAACAATACTTCGGTCATTCAAATTGGGATGATGCTTCTCGGGCTGATCCTGGCGCGCAAATCCAATATGGGTTGGATCATGGCTGCCTTATCTGCCGGGGGGCTGCTGCTATCCATGGTCCAGATCATCACTCAAAGTAATGACCTGGCGTACCTG
>JAJZSS010000278.1 GCA_021849525.1 Chloroflexota bacterium | reverse complement strand
AAGATGCCCTGGAATCCCCTCTTCTGCCGGCCATGCTGGATTACTTGGCTGTCCAGGCTGGCGAGCAGGGCGCGTTTCGCATGCTGGCCGACGTCGATGAGCGCAGCCCGGTCTACGAATCGCTCCGCAATGCCAGTTTTGCAGTCTATGCTCGCCAGCGCATTTGGAAGCTTCAGCCCCCATCCACCGCCGGCGACCCCGTACTTCAGGGCTGGCGCAAGGCAAACGACCGGGATGGTCTGGCGATCCGGGCTTTATTTAACAATATGGTTCCTGGTCTTGTACAGCAAATCGAGCCCATCTCCACCGAAAATCCGCGGGGCATGCTGTACTATGAGAAAGGTGAGCTGTTGGCCTATGTTGAGCTAAAATATGGGCCGCGCGGCGTATGGGCTAATCCCCTGGTCCACCCCGACGCTGCAGATATCACCCCCCGGCTGTTCGATTTGTTCCGCAATTTGCCGCGCCAGACGACTCGCCAGGTATATATCTGTGTGCGCTCCTACCAGTCCTGGTTGGAAAGCACGCTGGAAGACCTGGGTGCCGAGTCTGGCCCCCGCCAGGCAGTTATGGTCAAACATCTGGCCGTCAATCAGAAAGCCGGACGGGTATTTTCTATCCCGACCCTCGAAGGGGGTCAGGCTGATTTGTCTGCCCCGATTGCTCGGGTCAAACGTAATTGAGAGAATATGGAACATAGGAAGATAACAGATGATCTACAGGCCCTCTTGGGAGTGTTGCCCGGCGGAATCGCCCAGGCAGTCACCCAGGCCGAAGATAATGACAACTTATTAGAAGTGATTATGGACCTGGGGCGCTTGCCCACCGCCCGCTATGTCGATCGCGAGATTGTCCTGCGTGACCAGGATGTCACCCATGTCGATATCGGTTATGTCGTTGATCGCATTGGTGATTTCGATGCCGATAACCGCGCCGGGCTGGAGCGCACCCTCCACCGCATCTCTGCCATCCGCAACCGCCGCGGCCAGATTGTTGGTCTCACCTGCCGGGTGGGGCGGGCAGTCTATGGCACCACCGATATCATTAAGGACCTGATCGAAAGTGGTCAGAGCCTCCTGTTACTCGGTCGGCCGGCCGTGGGCAAGACCACCATGCTGCGCGAGGCAGCCCGCCTCCTGGCCGAGTCCAAGCGTGTTGTTATTGTCGACACCTCCAACGAGATTGGCGGTGATGGGGATGTCCCTCATCCTGCTGTGGGCCGCGCCCGCCGAATGCAGGTTGCTACACCTTCTTTGCAGCACGAAGTGATGATTGAGGCGGTCGAGAATCATAATCCGGAGGCTATTGTCATTGATGAGATTGGCCGCGAGCTGGAGGCAGCCGCTGCCCGCACGATTGCCGAACGTGGTGTCCAGCTGATCGGTACCGCCCATGGCAATTCCCTCGAAAACCTGCTCCTCAATCCCACCCTCTCCGACCTCGTCGGCGGGATTGAATCCGTCACTCTCTCTGATGAAGAGGCTCGCCGGCGGGGCACTCAAAAGACCGTCCTCGAGCGCCGCTCGCCGCCCACCTTCGATGTGCTGATTGAAATTCAAGACCGCAATCGCCTGGCAGTGCACGCGGATGTCGCCGCCGCCGTCGATTCACTGCTGCGCGGCAATCCGCTGCCCCCCGAAATTCGCTATCGCACTGCCGATGGCAGCATCCAGATCGAAAAAGCCCCGGTCCCGGTCCGTACCGGTGGCACTGCCCAGCAGGGCTATCGCCGCCAGACCAATGGTTACGGCGTCGACAGCGGGCGTTATGCCGGTCGTGAGCCCAGTCGCGCTGCTGATCGTGAGCGCTCCCGCCAGGAGCAGCTCGAATCTCCCGCAGATTGGGCGCCCGAATCCGCAGCCTATCCTGCGCCGCGTGGCAATCACTCGATTTCCCAGACAATCCGGGTTTATCCTTACGGTGTGGCTCGCAATCGCTTAATGCAGGCTGCCCGCCGCCTGGGTGCGCCGGTGGTGGTCGTCAACGATATCGGTGAGGCCGACATCCTGGTTACCCTGCGCTCTTATTTCCGCAAGCGCGAGCGCACCATTGTCGATGCCGAGCAGCGTGATCTACCGATTTATGTGCTGCGCGCCAATACGGTCAACCAGATGCAGCAGCTGCTCAGCGATGTTTTCAACCTCTCGGTGGATTCTGGCTCGGAAACTGGCATGGAACCGGTGGTTCGTGAGACCCAGCATGCAATCCAGACCGTTTTGAACGGCGAGCGCTGGGTTGAAATGCCCCCTGCCGTCTCTGCCATCCGCCGTTTGCAGCACCAAATGGCCCGCCAGGCCAATCTGGTCTCGCATTCCTATGGCAAAGAGCCCTTCCGCAGGGTGCGTATCTACCGCGAATAATGGAGCCTTACCCCCACGATGTTCATCACTTTTGAAGGTCCCGATGGCAGCGGTAAATCAACCCAGGTTAACCGCCTGGCTTTCGCCCTGCAGCAGCTTGGCTATATTGTCTATTCCACTCGCGAGCCCGGCGGCACCCCGATCGGCGACCAGATCCGGACGGTCCTCTTCGACTTGGAGAATACCTCTATGGACCCGCGCACCGAGATCTTGCTTTTTCAGGCATCGCGTGCCCAGCATGTCTCCCAGGTCATTCGCCCACGCCTGGGGCGCGGCGAGCTGGTCCTGTGCGATCGTTTTGCCGATTCGACCCTGGCTTACCAGGGTTATGGGCACTGCCTCGATCGTGCCGAATTACAAACGATTATCAACTTTGCTACCGGTGGACTGCAGCCTGATCTGACCCTCCTGCTGGATCTTCCGGCAGAGGTTGGCCTGGCGCGGCGCGAAAAAGGTGGGGATTGGAACCGCCTGGATGCTTTTACCCTGGCATTTCACTGCCGTGTCCGCCAGGGTTATTTAGAGATGGCTCAGGCTGAGCCGCAGCGCTGGGTGGTGCTGAATGCGGAGCTGTCTGCTGACGAGCTGCAGGCCCAGATCCAGCGCATTGTTCTGGAGCGTTTGGCTTCCCGGCCTGATTTGTTTGTGCGACCGGAACCTTTGGGCTAACGGCCGGTCTCGCTAAAGGCCTGCCTCATCCAGCCCTCCGCTGTCTCCTTCGCCCAGGTCGGGTAGGGCAGCCTCGATTTCTTCGGGGCTCTGTCCGGCTTCGAGGCGATTGACCACTTCGTGGAATTCAGGCCCCAGCTCTTCGCCCAGCTCGGCGCCCATCCGGCGCATCATCTGTCCCATGGCTTTTGGATTGTCCTCCAGCCCATCTACGCTGGAAGGATCGTCCAGATTATCCAACATGCTGTCAGCAGAGCGGGTAATCCGCACCCTGCTGATCCGCCGGGTCACATTGCTGTCCCCGCAGTGTGGGCAGCTCACCGGGAGGGTTCCGTACTCGGCGTAGGTCATGAAGATATCAAACCGTTTCTTGCAATTCAAGCAGCGGTAAGGATAGGTTGGCATGCGATATTTCCTCCATAAAATTCGTGCAGGCGAATTATAATCAACTCCCAACTGGAATGGCAGATAAACGAAGGGGTACCCGTGACTGAAAATTACTTGGCTCAGTATCTTGTCCAGGAACCATTATTGATTGTCCTCTCAGGTCCGTCTGGGGTGGGTAAGGATGCGGTGATAAAGGCTATGAAGGAACGCCAGGTGGAATTTCACTTTGTCGTCACCGCCACCACCCGCTCGCCCCGTGATGGAGAAGTGGATGGGAAAGATTACATCTTTGTCTCTTCCGAGCGCTTTGCGGAGATGATCGATCGCAATGAGTTGCTCGAATATGCCCTGGTGTACAACGACTACAAAGGTGTCCCGAAAGAACAGGTCAGGAAAGCCCTGGCCAGCGGTAAAGACGTCGTCATGCGCGTGGACGTGCAGGAAGCCGCGCGGATTCACGAGCTGATCCCGGATGCTTTGCTGATCTTTTTAACTACCCAGGATGAAGATGAGCTGGTGAAGCGCCTGGAAGTCCGCCATACCGAAACCACGACCGATCGGGCCTTGCGTATCGCCACTGCCCGGCAGGAATTCAAGCGCATCCCCGAGTATGCTTATATCGTGGTCAACCGGGATGGTGAGCTGGACGAAGCAG
>JAJZSS010000277.1:3219-4075 GCA_021849525.1 Chloroflexota bacterium | reverse complement strand
GGGGGTTAGCAGGCTGATGGGTGGATATGCGGCATTTTTCTCGTTCAATCCCCTTCGATGGGGCGGGAAACAAATCGGAATTTTTAGAAACGAATGCCGGGGATGGTTGAGTTGCAGATATTGAATTGGTAATGTGCGCGATGGTTAAAATTATAGTATATTTGTTCTATTTTGTCAAGGCCCCACCCGGCGGGTTCAATGAAATGACAAAAACCCATTGAATTAATAGACCAATTGTTCTATAATCAATCAGCCTGTTTGTTCCACAGGCAGGGAGGGCACGATGACCGAGAGTAATGAACCCGAGCGACGCCAACGCGGGGCGCAACCCGGGAACCGTAATGCGGTGCAGCATGGGTTTTATGCCCGGCAACTGACAGGGTTTAATCCTGACCATGACCCGGTGAACGGCCTGACAGACCTGCTTGCTATGCTGCGGCTGTCGGTGCGCGAAATTGCGCTACGCGCCGAGGCTGATCCAGGCCGCGAGGCCGACCTGGAACTGCTGCGGGCGGTAACGGTAGCCTGTGTCGCAATACACCGGCTGGTGAAAACGCAGAAGAAGCTGGCCTGGAAACCCCGGCCTAAGGGAGACGAACCCCAGCCGCCACTGCCAGCCTCCCCTACCGAAGATGTCTCCAGCGAGGATTTGGCCGACGCAAGACTAATACGGGTGGACCAGGAGATTGCGCTGCTTACCACCTTGATCGAGCGGGTGACGAGCCAGCAGAGCACGTGGAAAACGCTGGAGCAGTCGGCAGCGGTGGTGCGCGCGCTGGCGCTGGCCAACGGGGTTCTTGCCAGCCTAACCCGAACCCAGCGGCAGATGCGCACGGCGTCTGATCCGTTGACGCTG
>JAJZSS010000277.1:0-3209 GCA_021849525.1 Chloroflexota bacterium | reverse complement strand
CTGGCGCTACGGGATCTAAATACGGCGAACCAGAGGATCGAAGAGCGGTTTAGTTCGGAATATTATAAGAATGAGGAGGAGAAGTGACCCTTTTTAAATTCGTTAACCACGGGGGGGAATGTTGCCATGGATGTGTCGGATTTCGGGGCGGACAGGTGGGAATGAGCACCATAAACCCGGAACACTCCTCAATCCGACCAACATGTATTGGCGAGGTCACCAATAATATTTAATCTCGTATAATTACCATGACCAAACTGAAGGGGCGATGATTACTCGCAAAACACGCGCTTGAAACAACAGCGATCCATATAGTCTGCACTACGCTCATTATGTGATCTAAACTGGAAAATCGTAACCTTACGAGACTGTAAGCCTTTCCATCCGCGAGCATCTGTACAAACAATAGACTTACCCGAAGGGGGAAATATGGCCAACACCCTCTATTATGGCGATAACCTGAAAGTCCTGCGCGAGCACATCGCGAGCGAATCGGTGGATCTGATCTACCTGGACCCGCCGTTTAACTCGAACCGGTCCTACAACGTTCTGTTCAAAGAGGAATCCGGAAAATCTGCAGAGTCCCAGATTACGGCCTTCGATGACACCTGGCATTGGGGTCCATCCGCTGAAGAGACCTACGACGAGCTGGTGACCGGCCAGAACCTGCAGGTCGGTAGCATGATTGCCGCCCTGCGCCAGTTTATCGGCACCAATCAGATGATGGCGTACCTGGTGATGATGGCCGCCCGCCTGGTAGAGCTGCACCGAGTGCTAAAGCCAACCGGCAGCCTCTACCTGCATTGTGATCCGACAGCGAGTCATTATTTAAAATTAGTGCTTGACACGATATTCGGTGTCGAAAACTTTGTTAATGAGGTGATTTGGCTAAGATCGTTGCCGCATGGAAATATGAATAAAAAATATGGGGCATCACATGATGTCCTTTTGTTTTACGCAAAGCGTCCAGAATATACATGGAACCAATCTTTCTTGCCGCACAAAGAAGAATACCTCGAGAAATTTTATCGGTTTTACGAACCAGACGGAAGAAGATATAGGCTTATTTCATGCATTAACCCAAACCCGGATCGGCCAAACCTTACTTATGAATGGAACGGCGTCACTAAGGTTTGGAAATTCACTCGTGAGAGAATGAAAAAGATGCACGATGAAGGATTGTTGGTCTATTCAAAAAATGGCATCCCTTCATACAAAGGTTATCTAGTCAATATGAAAGGTAGTCCAACCCAGGATAATTGGATAGATATTCCCCCGTTGATGGGTTCATCGGCAGAACGATTAGGTTACCCCACTCAAAAACCACTCCCATTGCTAGAACGGATCATCCAGGCCAGCAGTAACCCAGGCGACATCGTTCTAGACCCCTTCAGCGGCTGCGGTACGGCCATCTCTGCTGCTCAGAAACTCGGCCGGCAGTGGATCGGGATTGATATCACTCACCTGGCCATCGCCATGCATAAATCCAGGCTGAAGGATATGTTCAATCTCGAGCCAGGAAAAGATTACCGGGTCATCGGCGAGCCTGAAGACCTGGAATCAGCCCGGCAGTTGGCCCACGATGACCGTTATCAATTCCAGTGGTGGGCGCTTTCGCTGGCCGAAGCCCGGCCGCTGGGTGGCCAGGTCGGAGAAAAGACTGGCAAAAAAGGCAGCGACCGCGGCATCGATGGCATCATCCCATTCATCGATGATAGTTCGGGGAAACCAAAACAGGTGATGATCCAGGTCAAGAGCGGGCATGTAAATTCCGGGATCATTCGGGATCTGCGCGGCGTAGTCGAACGGGAGAATGCTGCGATCGGTGTGCTGATCACCCTGGAGCCGGCCAGCTCTGAAATGTGCAAGGAAGCCGTGTCGGCCGGCTTCTATGTATCTGAGCTCTGGCAGAGGAAATATCCGAAGCTGCAAATCTTGAGCATCGAAGAGCTGCTGGGTGACAAACAGATCCAAATGCCGGCGCCTTACGGGACGTTCAAAAAGGCACAGAGGGTAAAGAAACAGGAAGGGCAGCAAACAGGATTCGAGTTCTAAACCAGCTTTAATCAATGGATTGGGGAATCGGGAGGGGAAATGACAACTTTTTGGGTGCTTTTCTTGGAGCATTACTATCGCTTGCTATCAGTATTTACATTGAATATCAGCGTAAGCCAAAACTCTCTTTCACGATCGAAGAGCCGCCATATGAAGGGACCTATACGTCCGCCCCAGCAAAGCAGGTTCGATTCCTGCGAGTACAACTATGGAATCAAGCCATGCCATCATTGCTTCGTTGGTTGAATAGAGACGCAGCGCTTCATTGTAATGGTGATATTCAATTCCATCACACAGAGGATGGAACTCCAATTTTCACGAGACCTATGCCCATTCGATGGTCTGGCTCAGATGAACCATTCTCTCTTCAGGTTGCGCCAACCGGAACGCTAGTCTCAATTTTTGATTACGGAAAATATAGTGCCGCAACACGTCGTAATTGTTACCCCGGCAATAAAGAGTCAATTGATGTCGTGGCTCGCTTTGATGATGAAGGCGAGTGTTATGGATGGTCAAATGAATCGTATATACCAAATAAAGGTTGGAGAAATATTGACTGGAAATTACCGACAGGGAGATTCTTGGTTACCGTGACTGTGTATTCTGCCGGGGAAAAAATTGTGGGCGCTTTTAAACTCGAAAACACTGCCGGTAGATCTGATTTTCGCCTCTTACCGGCGTCAGAACAAGACAAGCGTAAATTAGGAATTTGATTTTTGGGAGGGAAAAATGGACCAACAAACTAATCTTAGCAAGCCAATGGACCAGGTCAAACCGGAAACTGTAGATTTACAGCCAAGCATCCTCAAGGAACTCAAGAGCATCAATGGCAAACTGGGATTTTTTGTCGTAATTTTGATCCTTGCCATCATCATCCAGATTTTTAGCGCAATATTTTCTTTTTGATGACATTTCCAGGCGAAGCTAAAAAGAGATGAATACCTAGAACGCATTCGGTGCCATGCTGCGGAAGGGGTTCAACTGTCGCCTGCAGGACTAAGGTGAAAGCTGGTATTTGATCTTGATTCAAGAGGAGGAGTAATTATGAAAAGGGATTTGGAGCTGATCCGGTATATACTTATGAAAATCGAAGCAGATAATAATTTTCAGTCTTCAGTAGAAACTGAGGATTTTTATTCTGAAGAATATTCAGA
>JAJZSS010000276.1 GCA_021849525.1 Chloroflexota bacterium | reverse complement strand
CAGGTCTGAATTCTTGTAGCCGAATTGTGTCACCCCGCCAAATTTTAGGAAAAATTCCAGGAAGTCAAAACAAACTGAATAGCCAGTTTCTGCAAACTTCTGGCAGGGTTGTGTGAGCCCCTGGTTTGAGATTAACGCCCCTGGTTTGTAGGTCAGGTATCCCAGATTAGACAATTGGACCCGCGCATCCGGTTGTGCTTCGGGGTGTAATTCGAAACGAACTTTATCAAAATATTGGATTTGCAGTCCGGTAATCGAATCTTGATATGCATCTGTGATCGGCAGGCCATAGATCCGGAGTGGGTCTGCAGAACGACGATATGTCGCTAAAAATTCGCCGCTTACCCAATGACCCGTCTCTTCGAAATATTCACCTTGTTCACCGGCTTGAGCGACAGCAACCTCAGGCTTGAACATCTGAAGGATTGCATTGTCTGGGCGCTTTACGTAATTATTCTGGGTACCAGGGTTCTTCGCAGCCAACAGTTGAGGGTTCTCACTGCGGATTAGGAAGTATTCACGCCCCAGATCAGAGATCACTACACGTTCGCCGGCCGGTTGCTCTGGTTGCCATTCAAACCTGGCATTGTAAAAATATTGCACGATCCGTCCATTACGATCTTCCAGTCCGGAAATTGGCAAGCCAAACAGATCGACGCCACCATATTGATCGTAAAATTTCAGGAAATCAAAACAAACCGCATAACCCGTTTCGGCATATGTACGGCATGGACTGCTCAGGCCTTGAATTGAAATAACCGGTCCAGGGGAATAAGTCAGATGTCCCAGGCTCGAAAGTCTGATGTGGGGATCTACGCTGGTTGTAAGATCAAGCTCGAGGCGTGCTTTTTCAAAATATTGAACTTGCATCCCGGTCAGGGAATCTTGAAAGGCATCTGTGATTGGTAGGCCGAATATCCGCAGTGGATCGGACACACTGTGGTACATCTCCAAAAATTCCCCCGTTACCCGGTGCCCTGACTCCTCAAAATATTCATCTTCAACGGGAGCTTGGGCGAGTGCATTTTCCGGAGTAATGCTGGTGGCAATAATGAAGAAAAAAGCGACGAATAACCAGCGAAACATCTTGCGCATATGAAGAATTATAACTATTTTAGCATGATAATGCAACGGTTATTTTTCTATTAATGGGGGGTTTTAGGCGTAAAAATGTTTATTTATCAGTTTTGTAAGGAAGTGTAACAAATCCATTAAGCGCATAATTTAATTCATTGGTGTGATCTAGGATTATGTCCGCGCCGACACGCTGAAGCTCTTCCCTTTCGCCAAAACCACACAGCACCCCCACGGTTTGCGCCCCAGCAGCCTTACCAGCCAGGATATCGACGGTTGTGTCTCCAATCATCAAGCAGGCTTCAGGCAGGACGTGCATGCCCTGGGCGGCGTAGAGAATCGGATCGGGGAATGGTTTGGTAAAGCGCACCGATTGTCCACTCACGATCACCTGGAAGAAATGGATAAGTTCATGTTGTTCTAAGAAAGCCAGCACCGTTCGTTCTCCCCGGGCGCTGACCACTGCCATTGGGTACCGGGAGTGTAATTCGCTCAGTAGTTCCCGTACACCCGGCATCAGGATAGTATTAATTTCCCACCGCTCTCGGCCGACCTTAATCAATCGATCATTCCATTGCGCCAGGACACGATCCAGACCGATGCGATCAGAAAAACTATGGAAAAGATTGCCGGGCGTCTCCAAAGCCATAACCATCCTGCGAGCCAGGCGACTTTCATCCCTATTGGGTAAAAGGAAACGTCCTGGGCGCAACCAGCATGCGACCTTCTGAACATAGGCATCATCTGTGTCGCTTAAAGTTCCATCGATGTCAAAACACAGTGCCTGGATACGATCGATCTGTAATGTCATCTATCATCCCGTCACATGGAAAGGGTTGGAGAACAAGTCCTCTATATTTTACCGCCGGGTGTCCCTGAAAATGAGAATCCGGTAAAATAAAACAGGACCGTCGAGGAGGTGCGATATGGTGGACTACCAACCGCTCCGTTTTATTCAGGAACCGATCGAAGTAAGCTTTGATCTGCCTCCGGCTCTTGAAAAGAAGCCAGGCTGCCCGAACAGGTTTTCATGGGGCGAAGAGCGATTTGAGATTGTGGAGATGCTGGCGGAATGGCATGATTATCGACGGCGGGGCAGGATGGCGCGCAACATGCGTCCGGAGCACGCTGCGACTGCGGCGCGGCGTGGATCCTGGGGGGTAGGGCTGGATTATTACCGGGTGCGCACAGATTGCGGCAGAATCTTTGACCTGTATTACGATCGGGCGCCGGTAGATGCCGGGCGAAGAAAAGGCGCCTGGTTTCTCGAACGCGAGCTGGCGCCTATAGAATAACTCAAATGTATTTCAGTTCCGGCGTTTGAACATCGTCCCAAACAAGATCATCAATGCCCCAAATCCAACCAATCCACCGATCAACACCAACATTGGATCTAATTTATTTAACTGGCGGGTTGGTGCGACCGCCAGCTCGGGGATTGCTGATGGAGTCGGAGTACCCAGGCCAGGCGCAGCGTCCAGGGAGCCTTCACTGTCCTGTAAAGCAGTCGAACGTGGGGTGCGCGTTGGGCGGCGGGTTGGTGAAGGTGTCGGCGGGGGCGGTGTGGTCGGTATGCTAGTTTCAGTCACAATTGGTTCGGGAGTGCGATCGGCGAGCTTGATGAACAACTTTTGACCCGGGTAGATAACCGATTGGTCGGTGAGGTTATTTAACGAAAATAGCTCTGCCAGTGAGATCTTATAAGCCTGGGCGATTGTTATTAAAAACTGACCTTCTTCGACAACATGGATGATTGCTCCATCGGAAGCGGGCGTAGCCGGTTGAAAGGGTGATACCACATCAACGGGAGTGGTTGGGCTGGCAGTCTCGCTGCCAGTCTGAGCGTTTACCGGCGTTGGCGAGTTAGCGGGGAGTAAACTTGCCAGCAAGGCAAGGTTGAATGCGACCAGGACCAGAATGCGAAGGTTTCGCCTTCGTCTGGCTGCAAATTTTGGGAATTTGGCGCGCATGCCCGATATCATAACACAGGCTTTTTCAGTGCGTAAAGTGCAACCCTTTAATAGATCAGTTTTTTACCTTATAATGGCAAAGCAAATTAGTTTTTCTTGATTAGCCAATTTAACAAGTGGGTCGAGTCCCAGGTATTAATGACCTGCGCAGCTTCTACCCAGCCACGCCGGGCTGTGGCAACCCCAAATTGGATCAGGTCCATGTCGGTATCAGAATGAGAGTCGGTATTAATGGTCAGCGGAATCCCCAGGTCCACCGCTCGGCGAGCATGAACATCATCCAAATCCAGCCGGGAGGGATGGGCGTTGATCTCCAGAGCGACGCCGTGTTCTTTGGCAGCTTTAAAGACTGCTTCCATATCCAGATCGGCGCCCTCCCGGTTGGGAAATAACCTTCCGGTGGGGTGGCCGATAATATCGACATTGGGATTGCGAATGGCGTTGAGCAGGCGATCCGTAGCCTGCTGGCGCGGTTGGCGCAGACTGGAATGCAGCGAGGCAATAACAATATCCAGCCGAGCCAGGACCTCATCCGGATAGTCCAGGCTGCCATCCGCCCGGATTTCCACCTCGGCGCCCTGCAAAAGTTTTAATTTATCCCCGATCTGCTCCTGTACTGCATCGATTTCCTTGCGCTGCTGGAGAAGCTGCTCTGCGGTAAGACCGCCGGCTATTCCCAGGCTGCCGGAATGATCGGTCACGGCCAGGATGTTATAACCGCGGCGCTGAGCAGCTTCGGCCATTTCACGGATGCTGAGTTTGCCATCACTCCAGGTGGAATGAGAGTGCAGCTCAGCGCGAATATCCTTGACTTCGATCAATTTGGGTAGGCGCCCGGCCAGAGCGGCCTGGACCTCTCCTCGGTCTTCCCGCAGTTCTGGGGGAATCCAGGGTAAGCCCAGGGTAGTATAGACTTCTTCTTCGGTGGCGCACAACAGCTCGCTGCCGTCTGCTTTCAGAAAGGACTGGTCCGAGAGGGAGAATCCCTTTTTGATTGCCAGCTCCCGGAGTCGTACATTATGGTCTTTTGATC
>JAJZSS010000275.1 GCA_021849525.1 Chloroflexota bacterium | reverse complement strand
CATGGTTACATAATCAAAAATAGCCTTTACCAGCCGGTTTGAACCGGTCAGTCTACCCTCTGCCTCCGCCTGGAAAAATAAATTCTAAAGCTCTTTGCATGCTCTCGTCATAGACCGGGTCATAGTCGTGCCCGGCATGCGGTACAGATTCCAGCCCGGTAGGCGTACCAGTGGCATTCAGCAGGTCAACCAGCTTGCGGATATTTTCCTGGGGGATGTTCTCATCCTCTTCTCCAAAGATCACATACCCCCGCAGCCTCAGTTTCGCTGCCTCGAAGAGTAAATCCTGGAACTGCTCAGGATCATCGACCAGCGGGCCGGCTGGCCCAAAAGCAATGAATCCCAGGGCAGGGATTTGTTCACTGAGCGCCAGCCACATCGCCGTCTCGCCACCCAACGAATGACCTGCCAGGACCACCCGTCGGGGATCGATGGCGTACTGGCTGACCAGGGACTGGTAGTGGCGCTGGACATCGCCGGTCGCGGTGAAGCGATCATCCCACACGTAAGCCCCTTTCCACACAGCCTGCGTGGATTGGGGCGCGGCTGCGATCCAGCCTTCGGAGGCCGCCGGTTTCCAGAATGACAGCGAATCCTGGACGGTTCCGCCGTTGGTATGCAGGGCGAGCATCAGCGGGGCAGGGGCGCTGCCTTTTTGGCCGCGGCCCGGCTGGCGCAAGACCAGCAGCGGAAAGATGTCTTTTTCGGCATGGGCGCGCAGGGCGCGGCTGGCTTCCACCAGGCTGATAAATTCAGGTAGCTCCTGTAAAGGCTGCAGGCTGGGGCTGAGGGTGAGCACGCTTTCACCATACCAGAAGCCCCGCTCCAGCAGCCGCCGGATCTGCTGCATGGCGGCAGGGTAATCCATCTGGCGGGCCGCGGCAGTGATCTGCCAGTATGCCAGGATATGGACCTGCTCCGGGAAGGACACGGTCTGTTCAGCGGCGAGCTCGCGCACGGCTTCGAATTCTCCCGCCTTAAAAAGGGCCAGCAGATGGTGCTGGAGAGCGTCGAAGGTCAGAAATTCCATCGAGAATTTACTCGCTTTTTTCGTGTAGTAAATCGATCGTTTCGACTGCATGGCGTAAATGGGGGACGACGATGCTGCCCCCAACGATCAGGGCGACATTCAGGGCGTCCTGCAGCTCTTCATCGCTCCAACCGGCGTCGACACATTGGATCAAATGATAATCGATACAGTCATTGCAGCGCAGTACGGTCGAGGCGACCAGCCCCAGCAGCTCCTTGGTTTTTGGGTCGAGGGCGCCTTCGCGATAGGCGGCGGTGTCGAGGTTGAAAAAGCGTTTGATCCCCAGGTGTTCCAGCTCGAAAATGCGCTCGTTCATCCGGGTGCGGTAGGCTTGAAAATCGTCCAGGCGGTTGGTCTTGGTTCCCATGGTTCCTCCAGAGCATTGTGTGGTTCCCGAAGAAGAGGGGGGTGTGTCCGTGATTCTCCGGCAACCAGAATTATAATCTCAGGCCGGAATTCGAGTGGATGTGTATAATAAGCACTAAAGAACGCGCCGGCATTCAAGGAGACTAAAATGGCTTTTTCTGAGTTAATTCTTCATCGCTACAGCGTGCGTGCTTACCGCAGCGACCCGATCGAACCTGAAAAATTGAACGCCATCCTGGAAGCCGGGCGTATGGCGCCAACGGCCTGTAACCGCCAGGCGTTTGGATTGATCATCGCCCGGCCGGGCGTCGATCCTGAAGCATTTCAACAGCTTTACCACCGCGAGTTGATGCTGTTGGCGCCTTATCTGATCTGCATCTGCACCCTCCCCGAACAGGCCTGGAAAAATATTGAATCAAAAAATTACGCCGACGTCGATGCTGCGATCGTTCTCGATCACATGGTCCTGCAGGCTGCTGAGCTGGGCCTGGGGACCTGTATCATCGCCGATTTCAATCCACCGGTTGCCAGAGAATTATTCGAGCTTCCCAAGGGTGTGGAGCCGGTGCTGATGTTCTCGCTGGGCTACCCGGCCGACCAGCTGAAACCAAAAATACGTAAATCGCTGGACTCCCTGGTTCACAAAGACCGCTGGTAATTTCCATGGATGCTGTACAACTGATCTCAAAAGCGCTCGAACTCCGCCCGGAGAGTGTGGCGGCTGCCATTGCCCTCCTGGACGAAGGGAACACCATGCCTTTCATCGCCCGCTACCGCAAGGAAGCCACCGGCGGTCTGGACGACGAGCAGCTGCGTGAGCTGGAAAGCCGCCTGCTCAAGCTGCGGGCTTTGGATGAACGCCGCCAGACAATTCTCAATTCCATCCGCGAACAGGAGAAGCTGACTCCCGAGCTGGAGGCTCAAATCCAGGCTGCTGATACGCTGACAGCTCTGGAAGATCTGTACCTGCCTTACAAGCCAAAACGCCGGACGCGGGCCAGCATGGCCCGGGAAAAAGGTCTCGGTCCGCTGGCAGACCTCATCCTGGCCCAGGGGCGGGGCGGGGAGACCCCGGAGCAGCTGGCGCAGCGTTTTATCAGCGAAGCAGTGCCCGGTATTGATGACGCCCTGGCCGGAGCGCGGGATATTGTTGCCGAGACGATCAGCGACCACGCCGAGGTCCGCCGCCAGACCCGCGAGCGCGCCTTCCAGCACGGCAGCCTGGTCTGCGAAAAGATCCCCGAGAGCGAAGATGCCCGCCGGGTGTACGAGCTTTATTATGCGTATGAACAGCTGGTTGAGCGCCTGCGCCCGCACCAGGTCCTGGCGCTGGATCGCGGAGAGCACGAAAAGGTGCTGCGGGTCAGGTTGGTCGTCCCCGACCGGGACTGGCTGGCAGCAATCCAGAGCGTCTTTCGCCCCGATCCGCGCTCCCACCTGGCGGGCGAGCTCCAGGTTGCCATTGTCGACGCCGCGCAGCGCCTGCTCCTGCCGGCAATCGAACGTGATGTGCGCCGCGAGCTGACCGAGAAAGCCGAGACGCATGCCATCAATGTTTTTAGCACCAACCTGCGGGCGCTGCTGACCCAGCCGCCGCTGGCAGGTCATACGGTCCTGGGTCTTGATCCGGGTTTTCGCACCGGATGTAAAGTGGCGGTGGTCGATCCGACCGGCAAAGCTCTGTGGACGGGGGCCATCTACCCCCACGAGCCGCAGAAGCAGTGGGAGGCGGCCCGTAAAACCCTGCTCGACCTGGTCAAAAAATATGCGGTCAGCCTGATCTCGATTGGGAATGGCACCGCGTCCCGAGAAACTGAAAAGCTGGCAGCGGAGGTCGTTCAGGCGGCGGAGGGTGTAAAATACCTGATCACCAACGAAGCCGGGGCCAGCGTGTACAGCGCCAGTGAGCTGGCGCGAGCGGAGCTGCCGGGGATGGATGTCAGCCTGCGGGGGGCGGTCTCCATCGCCCGCCGTGTCCAGGATCCCCTGGCAGAGCTGGTAAAGATCGATCCCAAATCGATCGGGGTGGGCATGTACCAGCACGATGTCGATCAAAAGAATTTATCTCTGGCCGTATCCGGCACCGTCGAAAGCGTGGTCAATTATGTCGGGGTGGACCTGAATACCGCTTCACCGGCCCTGCTGGCGCATATCTCGGGGATTGGACCGAAGCTGGCGAGCAGTATCGTGGCTTACCGCGACCAGTCCGGTCCTTTTTCAAGCCGCCAGGCGCTGCGCAAGGTCAGCGGATTGGGACCGAAGGCTTTCGAGCAAAGCGCCGGTTTCCTGCGCATCCGCGGCGGCAGCCAGCCCCTGGATGCCACCCATATCCATCCGGAGAGCTATGCGGTCACCGAACGGCTGCTCCGGCTGGCCGGTGCGGATGCCCGGCAGTCCCCGGCGGTGATCCAGGAGAAGCTGGATGCGCTGCTGGTGCGCAAGCCCATGCCCCGCCTGGCAGCCGAGCTGCAGTGCGGCGAGCCTACCCTGAAGGACATCCTGGAGCAGCTGGTGCGACCCGGGCGCGATCCGCGCCAGGATCTCCCGCCGGCAATCCTGCGCTCGGACGTGCTCAGCATGGAGGACCTCCAAACCGGCATGCGCTTGAAAGGCACCGTCCGCAATGTGGTCGATTTTGGGGCATTTGTGGATATTGGCGTCAAGCAGGACGGATTACTGCACCGCAGCCGCATC
>JAJZSS010000274.1 GCA_021849525.1 Chloroflexota bacterium | reverse complement strand
GCGCCCCAGCTCATTTATATTTCGTGCGATCCCGCCACCCTGGCCCGCGACCTTCGCCGCCTGACCGCCGGCGGCTACCAGGTCGAGCATGTCCGCCTGTTCGATATGTTCCCGCAGACGTACCACATCGAGACAGTGGCACTTCTGACAAAGGGTTTATCTGGTTAACCCAGCTTTTTCTGAAGATTAATTTGTGTCAATCTGTAGGCTTGGATCAAGGATATGGGCTGGTAGGTGGTTCTGCTGAGATAAAGATATCGACAAGAAAGAAGTCCGCCTGGAAATGGTAGATAATTGGTAAAATCTGCCCGGCAATCGATCCGAAAAACCTCCAATTAATGATTGACAACGGGGTGATTTGAGGATAAAATAGAACATAAGTTCTGTTTTGTCGAATGGAGGCTTCTATGATCACCCCCGATGAGCGACTTGTTCTCGGTTTGAAAGCCCTGGACCGCCTGTGGCCGGTCCTGGACAAGGCCCGCCTGGACATTCAAACCACGCTGCGGCCCGCCCATAACCGCCAGCATGCCGTTGCGCCTGCCCCATCTCAGCCTGCGGACCCGGCTGTTTCTCCTGCTCAGGAGATCACCCCCCAGACTGTTCCCAGCCTACCGGCTGTCCTCAAGCAGATTGGCGGCTTGCCCGACTACGCCATCCTGTTAGGCGTGTGTAACGACAGCCTGCCTTTCATCCTGGACCTGACCAATCCGGCGCCTGGCTCGATCTTGATCGCCGGAGATCGCCACCCGGATAGCCTGAAACTCCTGGATGCTATGCTGGTATCAGCGGGTTTATTGAACAAGGCCAGCAAAGTAAGTTATGACTTGCTCTGCGAGGCTAACGAAGTATCGTTGCAGGCTTGCTCCCTGGCAAACTGCAACCAGATTTACGATATCAGCGATTCGTCCGCCGCCGAGCGCATCTGCACCCTGGCTGCCCTGGCGGAGCAGCGCCGGCGCACCAGCCCGCACGGCCCGGTCTTGATCCTGGCAATCGAGGACCTGGCGTCCCTGACCCGCCAGCTAAACGAATCAGATTTTGCCCGCCTCTTCTGGCTGTTAAAGCGCGCTCCCAAAGCACGCGTGTGGGTAATTGCTAACCTGTACGCTGAGGACGCCGAGCAGATCGACGAGCGCTTGCTGGGTGCTTTCCGCACCCGCCTGATCGGCGCGACTGATGATCCACTCCGAGCGGCCTACCTGGCAGGCGACGAGCAGGTGGAAGCAGCCAGCCTGGAGCCTGGGCGGCAGTATGGGGTACCTTTTGGAGAAGACTGGCTTAACGTGTGGGTGTGTGAGCCAGAACACCTGGAGTAGGAGCGTCTGAAATGATGTACGTCGGAATGCTTTGGTTCGATAACGATAGTAAAAGCGGGTTGAACAACCGCGTGGAACGCGCTGCTGAATATTACCAGCGCAAGTACGGGAAGACCCCCAATCTATGCTATGTCCATCCCAGCATGCTCCCCCCTGCCATGAGTCCTGGCGAGGGAACTGCCGAAATTAATTTAGATCCATTGAACACGAAGGGCGTCCAGGTCCGCCCTCTGACCACCGTGCTGCCCAACCATTTTTGGATCGGCGTCAACCCTGAATCTTAATTCTGTTTCTGTGAAGTGAATGATGCCACCAGGGTGTCGAGGGCGATATCGCCCTCCATCTGGCTGGTCTTGAGCGCTTCATCGATCTCTAACAGGCGGCGGTAAACCGCTTCCAGCACCGGCAGGCTGAACTGTGATGCCTGCCGGACTGCTTTATCAGCTACAAATGAATATTTCTCACCCATCAACTGAGTAAAGTTTACACCCGGTCCGAACTCGTCCAGGATCTCTCTCGCCTTGATCATCAAACGGAATTGCCGGACAACCATCGGAAAGATTTCTCTTGCATCTCCCTCTTCAAGCAGTTTATGCAGCACCTGCAGCGCTTTCCGACCATCCTGCGCCGACATTGCATCGACCATCGCAAAAATATCCCCCTGGCTGGAATCGCTGGTCAGATGCTGCACATCATCCGGCTCCACAGCCCGGCGATAATTTACATACGCCAGCAGCTTGTGTATCTCCTGCTCCGCCTGGCGTGGATTTTCGTTCACCAGACCGGCTAAATCTTTCGCTGCCTCCTGGGTGAACTCCCCGCCAACTGCCTGCGCTTGCTCCTGGATCCAGCGCACGAACAGGTGGCCCTTGGGCGTGGTAAACTCTTTCAACAGCGCCCGGCTCCCCGCTTGCCCGGCCCATTTCTCCAGCCAGTGTTCTTTATTATATTTTCGCCGCTCCTTTTCATCTACCAGCGGCTTGCGCTCCACCAGCACCAGGGCAGTCGAAGGCGGCACATTCTCCAGCGCGGCTTTAAATGCTTCCTGCTCGGACTTATCCTTCAATCGTCCTGAAAAGTTCTCCAGGACAACCAGCCGCCGCTTCGCCAGGAAAGGCATCGCCGCGGTCACTCCGATCAGCTCGTTCAGGCTGTAAGTGCTGCCATCCATCCGGGTAGTGTTCAAAGCAACCGTTCCGGGATCGCCCAGCTTTCCTTCCAGCTCGCCGATATAGCGCGTGATCGCCAGCTCATCATCCCCGTGAAGGATATAAACCGTCGGCGCAGTTGCCATGCTCAGCCCTCGGTCGCCACCCGGTAAGCTTGAAATCCGCCGCGCGGCCGCGCCGTGATCGAGACCACCCGTAAATCACCCGGCTTGCCCGAGGTCGTGTAACGCTCCTGAATGTGCAGCCCAAGGGGCTGCGCCGATACGAGCGTCAGGGTCGCCAGGGTAATCGCCAGGGGCAGCCGCTCCAGCTGATCGCGAGTTCTGCGCCCCGCTCCAAACATCGCCAGTGAAGCCGCCACGCCTGCCAGCACACCCGAGGTTACAAAGTTCGTCCCGCAGTTCGGGTGCACCGCCAGTTCTTTTTCACCTGCCCGCAAGCGCCGCAGGGCTTCGTCCACTGCCGCCTGTACGTCGCCCAGGTTGGCCTGCCCCAGGATCCAGAACCCACCGCTGTCCGAATGGCCTGCCAGGGGCATACGCGGCAGCCGTCTTCCCAGAACATGCAGTGTGGCATGTTCGAGCCCGTGGTTGCGGCGAATGCGGTCGACCGCTCCATTTTGCATCACTTGATCTACCAACCCTGTGAAAGTAGCTAACATCTTGTCTCCTCAGGCGAACCAGATGCGGTCTGCCTGCTTGATTTTACCATCCCATCCTTTCTCTCTATTCTTTAAATAAAACTTCCGGCCCCTTTTCAGGAACCGGAAGGTCTTGAGAGGCCAGGGCAACTACCCCTCAAGCTGCATGGGCGGGTTGAGACACCAGCTCGGGCTGGCTTTTCGTCGCCTGCAAGAATCCACCGTACATCAGGATTACCCCGAGCAGCTCGCTGACATACAAAGCATCCACAATCCCTGCCTGGACAAAGGACCCGGCCATTGCCGGCAGCAGCGCTCCGCCCGCGATGAGCAGATTGCCCACCAACCGGTTTGCCAGCACTCGCTTGCGCCAGAACAGGAACGCCGAATACAAGGCCCCACCTACCAGGCCCAGCGTGCCGTAGATATTGAGCAGTACGGTCAGCAGGGTCACCCAGCTGCTCCGCACCAGGATATCCTTATACTGGGTAGATATGGGCACGGCAGGATTATAGGTCTTCGCCGCCTCCGTCACCGGCGCCAGCCCCACCAGAACGACGGCTGCCAGCGACACTGCAATCAGGATGAACGCCAGTCCCCAAGCTCGCTTTCGCTTACGCACCAGCAAAAAGATCGTCCCCTGTCCCAGCCAGGCGGCAGTGAGCATGGCTCCGCACAAATACCACAGTTTCAGCACCGCCGTGTTGTAGGTGAACGACATCACCACTTCACTCAGCGTGCCCAGGCCATAAAACACCAGCCCCAACCCCCAGAATAATAGATGGGATCCCTTTTTATACTGGTAGCGGTTGAAGACCGCGATCGCAAAGGCAAAAGTGACCAGCGTAGAAAGAACAGGTATATAGTGCATCTCACACCTTCATAATCTTCCCAACTCTAAACAGGATTGACGGGCTATAACCCGGTCGAAGTGACGAATACCACGATCAAGGTTGCCAACAAGCCCAATAAAATTACTCCC
>JAJZSS010000273.1 GCA_021849525.1 Chloroflexota bacterium | reverse complement strand
GCCTGGAAGGACAACTGCGAATTCCTGGAAGAAGATATTCAGGAAGAAACTGGCCTGCCAATCCGCTTCCCGGTGGATGACTATGGGGCAGAAATTCTGCTGGTCCCACCCTCAGCCGATAACTTTGCCAATACCGATACCATGATTGCTTATGGCAAGCTCTTCCATAAGCTGGGCATCCGCTGGACGACCAGCACGTACTGCAATGAGGGCGGTAACTTCGGTTTGTTCCTGAATTATGAGAACCTGAAGAAGGTCAATAAGCGCATCATCGACGCGGCCCGGATGCTCAATGTAAAGACGATCCTATGGGGCGAGTGTGGGCATGCCTGGCGCGGCGCGATTCTGACTCCCACCCTGAACGGTCCGATGGATATGTTCGACCCGCCTTATCCCTACCATATCCACCAGATGCTGGTCAAGCTCCTGCGCCAGGGCGTCTTCGAAGGCCAGCTCGATAAGAGCGCCAATGATGACCTGATCGTCACCTACCACGACCCCTGCAACACCGCCCGCGCCGGGCAGTTGATCGATGAGCCGCGCGAAGTCCTGGGCTACTGTGTCAACAATTTTATCGAGATGCCGCGCGACACCATCCGCGAGCGCACTTACTGCTGCGGAGCGGGTGGGGGCATGCTGACAGATGAGCTGATGCCCCTGCGCATGGCCGGCGGCAAACCCCGCGCCCTGGCGGTCAAGCATACCGGCGCCAATTTCCTCTCCACCATCTGCGCTATCTGCAAGGCGCAGCTGCCTGAATCGATGAAGTACTGGGATGTCCCGGTCCAGGTGGGTGGGGTGCTCCAGCTTTTCACCAACGCCCTCAAATTCTAGGAGAGCCAATATGCGAAAACTGGCCCTGACACTGCTCATCGTGCTCTTCCTGGTCCTGACTGCGGCGTTCTATCCCCGGAAGGTGGATAAGCCAATGGTGGCGGGCAGCGGTGATATGGCGGTCTATATCCAGGCCAAATATGCTGCCCCCGAATATCACAGCCCACTGGAGTGGTGGCAGACCCACCACATGGATATGATCAATCGCGGCGATCTGCTGCGCGAGGACTGCCTGTACTGCCACCAGCCGGAAGAATCCTGCAACAACTGCCACAATTATGTCGGCGCCAATCCCATCGAAGATACCCGTGTAGGGGTAAGTGGGAACACACGCCCGTAAGGAGGTGCAGCAAACATGACTGAGCCTGAAGAAACCACTCCTGAACCCCACCCCGAAAAACCTTCGGCGTTCACTGCCCGGCGCAATTTTATTCAATTTGGGATCGCCGCAGTAGGCGCAGCCTGGGCAGGCGCGCTGCTCCAGACCCGCCTGTTCCCGGTCCAGACCGGGGTTGCCGAAGCCCAGCCGGTGCAGTTCCCGCTCTCCGAGCTGCCAGTTGGCACGACCCGCCAGATCACCTACGCCGGGCAGCCTGCCATCGTGCTGCGCACCCCCGAGAGCATTAAAGCTTTCTCGCTGATCTGCACCCACCTGGGCTGCACCGTGGAATGGCAGGCAGCCAACCTGGAATTCTACTGCCCCTGCCACGATGGGCGCTTCGACCAGTTCGGCGAAGTGACTGCCGGACCCCCGCCGGTGCCGCTGGAAAGCTATCCGGTCCAGGTCGTGGACGATCAGGTGATCGTCGGTGAAACGGCTTAGGAGGCTGTGTGGTGAAAATAAAACCTGCTTCGATCCTGATTTTTAGTCTGTTACTGGTCTCACTCGGGCTGGCGCTGGCGCTTCCCGGTCGCCCGGCGCGGGCCCTGCCCGAATACTCGTCGCAGACCGGCGAGCCCTGTGCCACCTGCCACGCCAGCCCGTCCGGCGGTGGGGTGCGTACGCCGCGCGGCCAGGCCTGGGTCGCCCAGAGCAAGCCCGGCGAAGTGCCTGACCTGGTCGCTGCCCTGGATGCCCTGGGGGTATCCCTGGACGTAAACGAAGCCGATTATGTGCTGGTGCCCGAGACGATCGCGCCGCCCGTCCGCCTGCCGGTCGCTCCAGCTGCGGAGCAGTCCTCCAGCATCTCCCTCCAGGTCCAGCGCTGGATCGCGGATTTCTCCGGGAATTAGGTGCAGAGGTCAACCGATGTCAAATCAACCAACCCAACCCGAGCATTCAACCTCCGACCGCCGCTCCTTTCTCAAAGTCGCTGCCGCCACCGGCACAGTCGGCGCGGCCGCCCTGGCGCTCAAAAAGGTCCAGATCCCCAACCTGAGCACCGGCCTGGCGGCTGAACCCGGCGAAGAAAAGATTGTCAAAACTGCCTGTGGTCTGTGCCCGTGCGGCTGCGGCCTGGATGTGCGGGTGGTGGATGGCAAGGCTGTCAAGGTCGAAGGCAACCCGCTCCATCCCCTCAACCAGGGTGTGTGCTGCCTGCGCGCCCAGACCTCGCTGGAAATTCTCTACAGCCCAGAGCGCCTGGAACACCCCCGCCGCCAGCTGGGCGAGCGCGGCAGCGGTGACTGGGAAGAAATTTCCTGGGAAGAAGCCCTCGATATGGTCGCCAGCCAGCTTGGCGAGCTGCGGGCTGCCGGGCAGGCGCACAGCGTGGCTTTCCTGCACGGCGAGCTGCGCGGCCAGCTGCGCGGCCTGCTGCAGCGCTTCATGCAGGCCTACGGCTCGCCCAATATCATCTCCCAGGACAGCCTGGGCGAAGGCCTGGCGCGGCTGACCATGCTGCTGACTCAGGGGGTGAATGCCTATCCGGTTTACGATCTGAACAACGCCAATTACGTGATCGCTTTCGGCAGCAACCTGCTGGAATCCAGCCGCCATGTCATCGGTTATCTCGGCTCGCTGGCCTTCATGCGCCGCGGCCGCCCGCAGCGCGGCAAGCTGGTCTCGGTCCACCCGCGCCTGGCGCTCACCGGGGTTAAAGCCGACGAATGGGTGCCCATCCGCCCCGGCACGTATGCCGCCCTGGCGCTGGGCATGGCCAATGTGATTATCAACTCCGGCCTGTATGACTCTGACTATCTGCGCGATTTCACTTACGGCTTCGAAGATTTCACCGGCGAAGATGGCCAGACCCACCAGGGCTTCAAGCGCCTGGTGCTGGAAGGCTACCCGCTGGAACGGGTCGCCGATCTCACCGGGGTGGCCACGGATGTGATCGCCCGCCTGGCGGGCGAATTTGCCACCAACCGCCCGGCCCTGGCCGTCATGCCCACCGAGCCGGCCGAGCTCAATGCCGGCAACAGCCTGTACACCGCCATGGCAATTCACGCCCTGAATGCCCTGGTGGGCTCGCTGGATGGCCCTGGTGGGGTGCTGGTGCAGCGCTTCCCCGACCTGGGCGATTGGCCTGTGTATTCCGCCGATCTTCTGGGCACTGAAAGCCTCGCCCAGCCCCGCCTGGATGGCGCCGGCTCGCTGGAGCTGCCCCTGGCCACCTCGGTCTACCAGGAGGTTGCCCGCCGCATCCTGACCGAAGACCCGTACCCGGTCAACGCCCTGTTCCTGCTCAACGCCAACCCCGTGTATGAGGTCCCCAACCAGGGCGAAGTCAGCCAGGCGCTGCTCAAAGTCCCGTTTGTGGTCAGTTTTGCCTCCACCCTGGACGAGAGCGCTGCCCACGCCGACCTGATCCTGCCTGCCAGCACTTTCCTGGAAATCTGGGGCGACGACTTCATCGAAGGCACCGGCTTTGCCGGGGTCACCCTGCGCCAGCCGGTGGTAGCGCCGGTCCACGATACCGCCAACCCCGGCGATGTGCTGCTGCAGCTGGCGAGGCGCCTGGCCGGCCCGGTGGCCGAGGCATTGCCCTGGTCCGATTACCCAAAGCTGGTGCGCGAACGACTGGCGGCTTTGAAGCTGGACTGGGACAAATTCCTGGCCAACGGCAGCTGGTCTGAGATGGTGTATTTTAATGCCGCTCCCGGCAGCAAGGCCTGGGGAGATGTGGTGGGGCGCGATCGCCTGGCAGCCCCGCAGGATGGGCGCTACGACTTTTTCTCGCGCGAGCTCTATGCCATCCTGGGCGCCACCCGGCCCGAGCTGGCTGCCGACCCGGCTGCGCTTGACCTCGCCTGCCTGCCGCATTTCGAGACCCCTGCCGCCCTGGAAGGCGATCTCAACCAGGCGGTGGAATTCCCCTTCCTGCTGATCAGCCAGG
>JAJZSS010000272.1 GCA_021849525.1 Chloroflexota bacterium | reverse complement strand
CTTCTCCTTCGGACTCCGGCTCCAGGACATAGCTGGCCAGATAGTTATTGGCGTCTCCCGGCAGCAAAGCCGGCTCGACCACGGTCCCGGGAGTAATCACGCGGGTCACCTGGCGTGTCACCAGGCCTTTTGCCGGCGCCTCACCAATCTGCTCACAGATCGCAACATGATAGCCCTTGTCAATCAGCCGGGACAGGTAGTTTTCTACCGCATGATAGGGGATCCCTGCCATGGGGATGCGGGCGCCTTTAGATACATTGCGCGAGGTCAGCACAATATCCAGCTCGCGCGAGGTGATCTCAGCATCCTGGTCGAAAGTCTCATAAAAATCGCCCAGGCGGAAGAACACAATGGCATGGGGATACTGGCGCTTGATTTCCAGGTATTGTTTGCGAATAGGGGTGATTTCATCGATCGGCATGCCCCAATTCTATATTCAGGAGGTCGAAACGACAAGCACCAGAAGTAAAGTCACCAGTAATTAAACTTGACAAATCGCACGCTGTGATTGCTTTTTCATTCAGGCGCGCATATAATAAAGTCACTATACTCATTCGGAAAGGAGACTTTATTATGGCAAGCGTAACATTCGACCATGTTTACAAACGTTATGGGGATGTCACCGCGGTCAACGATTTGAACATTCAGATTGAAGACCGGGAGTTCCTCGTCCTGGTTGGCCCGTCGGGGTGTGGTAAAACCACCGCCCTGCGCTGTCTGGCTGGACTGGAAGATATCACCGAAGGGCGGATCCTCATCGGGGACCGTGTGGTCAACGATGTGGCGCCCAAAGACCGAGACATCGCCATGGTGTTCCAGTCTTATGCGCTCTATCCCCACATGAGCGTATACGACAACATGGCCTTCGGCCTGAAGCTGCGCAAGACACCTAAAGAAGAGATCAAGCGCCGAGTTGAAGATGCCGCTAAAATATTGGGCATCGAAAGCTATCTGGACCGCAAACCCCGCCAGCTCTCCGGTGGGCAGCGCCAGCGGGTGGCAGTTGGCCGGGCTATCGTGCGCGAGCCGAAAGTCTTCCTCTTCGATGAGCCGCTCTCCAACCTGGATGCCAAACTGCGGGTGGAAACGCGTGCCAACATCAGCAAGCTCCACCAGCAGCTCCAAACCACGTTTATCTACGTCACCCACGACCAGGTCGAAGCCATGACCATGGCCTCGCGCATCGCGGTGATCAACAAAGGCATCCTGCAGCAGATCGACACCCCGCAGCACCTGTACGACCTGCCCAACAACCTGTTTGTAGCCGGCTTTATCGGCTCACCAGCGATGAACTTCTTTGCCGCAACCCTGCGCAAAGATGGCGAAAAACTCATCGTGGATGGCAACGGATTCTCAGTCCAGATCCCAGAAGCAAAGTCGCCGATCTACATGCCCCTGGCGGGCAAACCGGTCATCTTTGGGATCCGCCCGGAGGACATCCACAACCCACAGTTCGCCCCGCCTGGCATCACCACCCAACCCGTGGAAGCCGTGGTGGATGTGACCGAATTAATGGGTAATGAAATCTTTGTCTACTTGAAGACCGGTGATCACAGTTATGTTGCCCGCGTCGATCCCCGCACCCGCTTCCATTTGGGCGATCAGGTGCAGATGGTCTTCAATATGGACAACTTCCATATCTTTGACAAGGATACAGAACAGGCCGTTCGGTAAAATCGTTCTGTAAGCAAATTTATACCGGCGTCTCCCTTCGAGCAACATTGCCCAGGGAGACGCCTGCATGAAAAGGAGCAACCATGTATAAGCTGGTATTGTTACGTCACGGACAAAGCACCTGGAATCTTGAAAACCGATTCACCGGCTGGACCGATGTCGGTCTTTCGGAACAGGGCGTCCAGGAAGCGATTGGCGCCGGACGCATCCTGAAGCAAGAAGGCTACACCTTCGATCTCGCCTACACTTCGGTGCTCAAACGCGCCATCAAGACCCTGTGGCTGGTGATGGAAGAGATGGAGCTGGAATGGATGCCGGTGGTGCGCGCCTGGCAGCTCAATGAGCGCCATTATGGGGCGCTGCAAGGCCTGAATAAAGCCGAGATGGCTGAAAAGTTCGGCGATGCCCAGGTCAAGATCTGGCGGCGCAGTTACGCCACCCCACCCCCGCCGCTTGAGAAAGACGATCCACGTTATCCCGGCTTCGACCGCCGCTACGCAAACTTGAGCGACGCCGAGCTGCCCCAGACCGAGGCGCTGAAGAATACCGTCGAGCGGATGCTGCCCTACTGGCACACCACCATCGCCCCGGTCGTAAAAATGGGCAGACGCGTTCTGATTGCCGCCCATGGGAACAGCCTACGCGCCCTGGTGAAATACCTGGATAACATCTCCGAGGAAGCTATCACGGAGCTAAATATCCCCACCGGCGTACCCCTGGTTTATGAGTTGGATGAGGATCTCAAGCCGCTCAAGAGCTACTATCTGGGTGATCCGGAAGCGATCCAGAAAGCTGCCGAAGCGGTTGCCAACCAGGGAAAAGCAAAATAAACCATACCATTTTCGTCAATTTGTGAGTTTTAACGAACATTTGCTTGAGCTATTGACGAAACTCCAGATGAGAGATATATTAAGCGCCAGCATGCCGAACACCAATCTCGCCTCCTTTATTATTTTCTGGCATATTATTGACCTTCCCAGGAGACTACCCGGGTAAGATTGGTTCGAGGCGCTTATCGCTTGCACACCCCTGCCGTTCAATCCCCGGAAAACCTCCGGGGATTTTTTATTGATCGGAAAAAATTTTTCGAAATCAAAAGGAGTAGAAGCAATAACATGGACACCAGCATCGCAAAAAATGTCAGCGTCAACCGGGGGGTGTTCACAACGACCCTGGGGGCGGTCGTCGCCACCCTGGGCTCGGCAGTAGGATTGGGTAATATCTGGAAATTTCCTTATGTGACCGGCGAGAATGGTGGGGCAGCCTTCCTGATCGTGTACGTGGCCTGCACCCTGCTGGTCGGTTTGCCGGTGATGATTGCCGAAATTACCATGGGACGGAAAGCTCGCGCCAACGCCGTGACCACCATGGAGCGAGTTACGGAAAACAGGAAACAACCCTGGTGGCTGATCGGCGCTCTGGGAGCTGCGGCGGCATTTGTTATTATGGCTTTTTATAGTGAAGTTGCCGGTTGGGTTTACGCGTATGTATTCAAAGCCTTCGGTGGCGAAGTTCTTTCCACCAACCCGGAGGTGACCGGAAAAATATTCGGCGACCTGGTCAGCGACCCGGTCCAATCGCTGCTCTGGCAGTGGATTGTGTTGATCCTGATGAGCGTCATTATCGTCCTGGGCGTCACCAAGGGCATCGAGCGGGCGACCAAATTCATGATCCCCTCCCTGTTTGTGATGGTCCTGATCGTCGCCGCCCGCAGCCTGACCCTGGATGGCGGGGCCACCGCCCAGGGATTGAGCTTCCTGTTCAAGCCCGATTTCAGCAAAATTACCGCCGAAGCGGTGCTGGTGGCAATGGGCCTGGCGTTCTTTAAACTCTCGGTCGGCATGGGTTGTATGATCACTTATGGCTCGTACTGGCAGTCCGATCAGAATATCCCGGTCAAGACCACCCTGATCATGTTCTCCGATCTGATCGTTTCGCTCCTGGCAGGGCTGGCCATCTTCCCCGCAGTTTATGCCTTCGGCTTCGAGCCGTCTGCCGGACCATCCCTGTTGTTCATCACCATCCCGGCCGTTTTCGCCTCCATGCCGATGGGCCAGCTGTTCATGGTGCTGTTCTTCATCCTGACCGCCTTTGCAGCCAATGGGGCCATGCTTTCGCTGATTGAGGTCCCGGTGGCATTCTTGAGTGAGCGCTTCAATCTGTCACGGCTCAAAGCAACCCTGTTGACTACCGGTCTGCTGGCCCTGACCGGCTCAACCGCTGCTCTCTCCAACAGTACCCTGGCCAACTTCAAACCCTTCGGTAAGACGATGTTCGACCTGTTCGATTACCTCAGCTCGAATATCATGCTGCCGGTCGGCGGGCTGTTTATCGCTATCTTTGTCGGCTGGGTGTGGGGACGCAAGAACCTGGAAGCCGAGTTGAGTAATCAGGGAGCGCTTCAGAATAAGGGTCTGGTATCAGCTTTCTATTTCGTGC
>JAJZSS010000271.1 GCA_021849525.1 Chloroflexota bacterium | reverse complement strand
AATGATAAAGTCGAGATTGGAGGTGTGGGGTGCGCCAACCATCACGTATTTCGGATGGGCAGGCCGGCTGCCGGACAGCTTCCAGCCGATCAGGCGAAAGACAGACCGGCAAAAACGACTGTACAGGCTGCGGGGTGAATCTACGGCTGGATATTCCATACTTGAAAACCTCCATCAGTGGTCAGGATACCAAGCTGAGTGCCATCCGGGCTGAATTTCAATTGGGCAATGGAGGTTTTCAATGGCAGGACATTCAGTTTTTCACCGGTAAACGGATCCCAGAGCGTGGCTGCGGGGAGAAATTCCTGGTCGACGGTGGCAGCGGCGGCGCTGGCAATCAGGCTGCCGTCCGGTGACCAGGCGATCGTGGTGATGAAATCTTCATGTTCCAGGCTGGGACCGGGCCCACCGCTGGCGGTATCCATGAGCTGGATCGTGCCGCGGGTATACCAGGCGAGCTGGGTCCAATCTGGTGACAGGATAGCGCCGTACAGCGCCGGGCTGGAAGAATCTGTCCACTGCAGGCTGCGCTGAATTTCCCCTGAGGTGGGATCCAGGAAGTGCAGGCTGAACTGCGGCAGGTCAACCCCGGCCAGGAGATGGTTGTCCTGGGAGATTGCCAGGTCGCTGAGCCAGAAGGGCAGGGTGTAGTTCCCGACGATCACGCCACCGCGGGTATCCCAGACGATCACCTCGTTGGCATCACTGGCAGCCACTGCCAGGCGGGTGCTGTCGGGAGAAAATGCCAGGCTGGTGACCGCGCCGGGAAGGGTCGCCAGGGTCTGAGTGATCACCCCACTCAGCTCGCCGAGAATCACGTTGGTGTTCGCCTCAACCGCCGAATAATGCTCTCCATCCGGGGCCAGGCTGAATTGGGTCAGCGTGCGCGCCCTCATAAACCGGGAGGGGGCGAAGGATTGCTGGTTCGTGGTCATTGCCCCAGTGCTGTTTACCAGGACAATCCCCTGATTGTCGGGAAGCCAGGCAAAATCCAGGACAGCTCCCACCGCGATCTGGCTGTCCAGCGCCAGCTGGTCGACGTTAGCCGGTTCGATCGGGGGTGTTTCTTCCGTGGCTGTAGATGAAGGTTCCAGGGTGGCGGTTGGTTGGGCGAGCGGAGTGTCTGTTGGGGGGCGCGGAGTCTGCGAAGCAGGGAGGGGAGTGGCTGCCGGCAGCTGCGTCGGAAGACGCACAGGCGGCGTCCCGGTGGCCTGGGGTAAATTGGTACAGGCGGCTACCAGGCTGAACAAGAATATTGAGGACAGGCGCAAAAAGGCGCGGCGGTTCATTGCAGGGAGAGGCTCCGGGAAGGGATCTGATGGGCTCATATTGTGATAAGTCCAGCAGGATGGGAATCGAGGTCGATTATACCTTTTTGCACGCGATCCTATTGTTCAATCCAACAATATGAAAACACCTCACCAACCGGTTCGTTGCGTTTAGAAAAGGGTCATGATCTCGGTAAGAGGTTTCTTGGTGATCTCCGGTACCTCAGCATCCTCCGCCGGGTAGCCAACCACCAGCAGCAAAAACGGACGCTCGTGCCCGGGTCGATCCAAAATCTCATTGAGAAATTTCATCGGGCTGGGGGTGTGGGTCAGGCTGGCCAGGCCGGCGTGGTGCAGGGCGGAGATCAGCATACCGGTGGCGATGCCGACCGATTCCTGCACGTAATACAGCTTCTCTTTACTGCCATCGGGCAGCACTTCCATGGAACGGGCAAAAATTGGGATCAGGACCGGGGCAATTTCCAGGTACGGCTTGCTGGCATTGGTCCCAAAAGGGACCAGGTCTTCCAGCCAGCGCTCGCTGGCGCGGCGGGTGTAAAACTCCACTTCCTCGGCTTCAGCGGCGATGCGGATGCGGCGTTTTACTGCCGGGTCGGTGACCACGCAGAAATGCCAGGGCTGCTTGTTGGCGCCATTGGGGGCTGTGCCAGCCGTCAGCAGGCAGTTGTAGATCACCTCCATCGGTACTGGCCGGTCGGAGAATTTGCGCACCGTGCGCCGCCGCCGGGCTTCCTCCAGCCGTTCTGCCGAACGGGCTGCCATTTCAGCCGGTGGATAGGTGACGAAATTGGGGAGCGGGATCATTTTCGCTTCGGTCATGGGAATCACCTCACCTCTCGAGCCTGAAAATCCGTAATGCGTGTAGATTACATACGGTCGTACGGGAGGCAGACCAGCACCGCGACGGCTTCATCCGCTCGCAGCGCCATGCAGTTGACGCCCTGCACCACGCCATCCTTCACCGGCACATCATCCGCTGAAAAGCGGATGATCTTGCTCTGGTGGGACAGGATCACCAGGTCATCGCCCGGCAGGACATTCACCGCAGCGACCAGCGAGTCCGTTGCCATGGCGATCTTTCCGCTGGCGCCAGGCGCTTTATTGGCCAGGAAGGTGCTCATATTCCGGATCGTACCCCGCCCATCAGCAGAAACCATGAAAACACCGCTGAACTCGCTCACACCGGTAATGGCAATGGCGCGATCTCCGGCGCTTAGGCGAATGCCCGGCCCGCCCTGGGGCGGCACAGCTTTCTCGGCGAAGCGGATGGCTTTCCCGGCCCGGGTGGCGAGAAAGAGATCGCCATTCCCACCGGTCCAGCAGGCCGAGGCCAGCGGACCGAAAGTGCGGTAGTCGTAGAGCGCCGTGCCGGGTTTCATGTATTCGCCGAAGAAATGGTGGCGGAGCATACGCACCATCCCGCTCTGGCTGAGCAAAGCCACATAGCCCTGCACCTGGTCCGGCAGAATCAAGGCGATTTGCTCGTTTTCGGCCAGGTTCAGACGCCCGGCAAACGATTCGCCGCGGGCGCGGATCGGGGTCTCGGGGATGGCATCCAGGGGCATGCGGAAAGCGCGGGCCAGGTTGGTGAGGACGATCAAATTCTGGCCCTGATCGGCCTGGGCGAGGAGGGTGGGATGGTTATCTTTGGGGGTTTCAATATCGAAGACGCCCATCCCACCGCGGCGCTGGCGGTTGTACAGGTGGCGCAGGGTGCGCTTGGCCAGGCCATCGGCGGTGGCGCTGATCAGGCTGAGGGTGGTGGGAGGCTCGGCAGTCTCGCTGGTCTGCGGTAGAACCTCCTCTTCCTCTACTTCGGGAATGGGGGTTGGCCGGGTTTTCGGAGCAGCAGCACGGCGGGGATGTGGCGCGGATAAATGCTGCGGCGCGGATAAGCGCTGGACCTCGGCTTCGAGGTGTTCGATGTAGGCCCGGATGGCAGGGTCCAACTGATTAAGATCGGGTCGATTCAAAGGATATTCTCATGCTTTCAGGAGTTTTGATAATGGATTATTTTATCACCCGATCAAAATTCCGACCCGGCGAACACAGGGGTGGCGGAAAACTTCTTCGCCGTGAGGTGCTTCGGGTAACTCAGTAGTCAGGTCCTGCCCGGGGAAGTGCTGGCCTTCGTGCATGGTCCCCCGCCACTTCGTACACTGGCTGACATCGTAGACAATCCCCTTGTAGGCGATATAGGCCGGACCGTCATCGCCATCATAGCGGCGCAGCTGGGCGCTGGTAAAAATTAGATCGGCCATCCTTATTTTCTCCCTCCAGGTCTGGTCAATTGTAATTCATCTCGCAGGGCTTGTGCTTCATCAGGCGTCAGGTCGCGCCAGGCGCCGGGCGCCAATCCCTCCAGGCGCAGGCGGCCGATGGCAACGCGCACCAGGCGCAAGGTGGGGAAGCCCACCGCGGCCGTGAGCCGGCGCACTTCGTGTTTTTTGCCCTCCACCAGGATGATCTGCAGCCAGGTGGTGGGGTGGTAGCCGCGCACCGGGCGGTCGCGAGCGGGCAGGGCCGGGGGATCGATCTGGCTGACCTGCGGCAGGCGGGTTTGCAGCCCGGGCAGCAGGATCTCCTGGTTCAGGCGCTCGATGGCGGTTGGCGTAATCTCCCCTTCGACCTGGGCCAGGTAGGTCTTGGGGTGGGCATAGCGGGGCTCGGACAGGCGGTGGATGAGCGTGCCATCGTTGCTCAAAAGCAGTAAACCTTCGCTGTGATAATCCAGCCTTCCGGCTGGATAGATCCCGGGGATCGGGATAAAATCACTCAGCGTCCTGCGTCCCTGGTTGTCGGTGAACTGGCACAGGACCTGGTCTGGCTTATGGAAT
>JAJZSS010000270.1 GCA_021849525.1 Chloroflexota bacterium | reverse complement strand
ATCACGCCTTCAGTGGTTGAAAGCACCGCGAAGCTGCGCGCCGAGACTTCGACGTTGTACATCTCACCGCTCTCATGCACCAGGAGGTTGTTGTAGCCGGCGGCGCGATGAGTGACCAGCATCGAGCGGATCGCCTCCGCAGGCGTCCGGGCGCTTAAAACGGCCCGCGAAACGACCAGGCGCGGAATGCCAATCCGGGAATCATTGGGATAGACCGAATCGCAGCACTGCGCCAGGCCGTGTTCATTAAAACCAATATTCACCAGCAGCCCACCGTAGGTCATTCCCAGGAATTTCGGCTCCCCGACCGGCGAGGCATGGACGACATAAACATCCTGCTCATCTTGCGGCAGCCAGTCTTCATTATGCGCCACCAGGATATGCCCATCGGCTGTCCAGAGATCGTTCACCGCGAAACTGGTGCATTTGGTCAGGTGCAGGGCGTCCATGGTCACCGCTTCCATGGCGTTCAGCACTGCCAGATCATCGAAACTCACCCCTGCGCCCTGCGCCATACCGATGATTTCATCCACATAATAGGGATAGCTTTCCTGCGCAAATGGCAGGTATTTCCGCGCCTGGATTTGCGCGCCATCCCAGGTCAGCTGCAGCTCGTCGTAGCCATCGGCCACCAGGGTTTTAGCATTCTCGATACTGTGAATAATTTGTGCTTTACACGCCTCACCAATCTGCTGGCCGATTTCCAGATGGGTGCCGGAAACCTGCACCAGCGGCACTGGTGTCGCATGATCCGGGGGTTTTTGTTCAATCATTATGTTTCTCCAGGGATGAATCCTTAATCGATCAGCGATTCAAACTCAAGGTGAAGAATCCGCACCCAGCACCTTTGCGCCCGGGCAGTCGCAAGCAGCAGCGGGATATCCGGGTATTCTGATGTGAAGGGTTGGGTTAATATAATTCCCGCCACCGAGCGGCTTTCCAAAATATGATCCAGCTGGTCTGGCTGGCCGAGCACTTCGATGCCGTGAATTTGCCTGCCGTTTTTGAGCGGATCGAGGTCAATAAATCCAACCGGAAGATAGGTGAAGCCCGGATTCATCTCGATCCAGCGCACCGCCATCTCCCCGGCGTCGCCCGCCCCGCAGATCAGCACCCGCTCTCCAGTCAGCCGCGTCTGGGAAACGGAAAGGTGGTCTAAAAATCGGAATGAGTAGCGGGTTATCGCCAATCCCAACAGGAGGAAAAGCGCATAGATCAGGCAGACCTTCCATATTTCAACCTGGGGCCTCACCGCGAGCCAGACCAGGATCGCTGTGAAACTCCCGGCGCCCAGGGCGGCTACCCCATAGCGAACCAGGTCCTCCAGGCTGACGTACCTCCAGACACTGCGATACACTCCAAAACTAAAGAACGAGAGATATGTCCCTGCCAGGGCATGGGGAAAAGTAGCCAGGAAAAATTGCAGCAGCTGAGACCCGGCTGACAGGCCAAAATTAACCAGCACCGCCAGGTAGTAAACAATGCCAATCAGAAAGAAATCCAGGCTCACCTCAATCAGATGGCGGCGGACGGTGAAATTCATCACCACCCGCGCCAGCCCGCTGCCGGCCTGGCCCGGGTCAGGCGCATTTTCGACGGTCAACCGGCCCAGATATGCCGTCAGCAGCACCAGGGAGAGGATCAACAGCGGCACCAGCACCAAACTCAGGTAGTAATTCAGCGCTTCGATCGCCACGGCTGCAACCCCAACCGTTAAAGCGACCAGATACAGGACCAGCAGGGTGTTTTTTTCGGACAAGCCAAAAGCGATCAGGCGGTGGGAGGTATGGTCGCGGCCGCCCTTGACCGGCGACTGGCCGCGCCACAGCCGGGTGATCGTCACCAGGGTGGTATCCAGGATCGGCAGCAAAAAGAGCAGGGTCGGCACGCCCAGCACTGCCAGCACGTTCGAAGCCTGCGGCTGGTGCACAATCGCCAGCAAGGCCAGGGTGAAGCCCAGGAACTGGCTGCCGCTGTCGCCCATAAATATCGAAGCCGGGGGAAAATTGAAGATCAGAAATCCTGCGGCCGCCCCACACACTGCCAGGGCGACGGTCAGCCAGCTCAGGTTCCCCGTGGACCAGAAGATGTAGCTCAGGAATCCAGCGGTAATCAGGGCAATCCCCCCTGCCAGCCCATCCATGTTATCCAGCAGATTAATGGCGTTGGTCATCCCTATCAGCCAGGCGTAAGTCAGCAGGATATTCAATAACTGGGCCAGGTCCGGATTGGCCAGCCGGGGAGTAAAGAAGCCGGTCAGCACCCCGCTGGCAATCGCCAGTGTGGCGGCGATGATCTGCCCGATTAATTTGGTGGGCGGGCTGAGGTGAAATAGATCGTCAATGATCCCGACCAGGAATATCAGCCCACAGCCCCAGAGCAGGTTCCACTGGATCGCCAGGCTCCCACCGGATGCTCGTTCGGCTGCCGCCAATCCGATCACCCAGGCCAGGAAGATTGCCACCCCGCCCAGTAGCGCAGTTGGCTGGCGGTGCCAGCGATCCGGCCGCGGCCGGGCAATTTTCCCGGTGCGCAGGCTGATTGCGCGCACCAGCGGCACCAACACCACGCTCGATCCAAAAGCCGCCAGGGCTGCCAGCCAGGAGGTCACGGCGCCTTCTCCAATTCTTCCAGCCAGGCCTGCAGGGCTGCCTGCTGTTCGGCTGGCGCCAGGGCCAGCGCCTGCCGGGCATAGGCTGACGCCTGCTCGCGCTCCCCGGCTTGCTGGTACAGCCGCCCCAGCTGCTCGGCGATGCGCCAGGCTTCCATCACCTGCTGGAGGTCCGGATCGCTGAGCAGGTTGATGGCTTCTGGATACCGCTCCAGCTGGCGGTAAACACCGGCCAGGGCCAGCTTGTAGGTGGCAGCGCTCTGAGTGGCGTCCGGGTCCACATAGCTGAGCGCGGTTTGATACGCTCTGGCAGCTTTCTCCAGTAACTGCCTGGCATCCCCAGCAGAAGGGGAGGCAGCCTGCGTTGATGCCTGGCGCAGGTAGAGATCACCATATAGAGCATGCGTCCAGTCATACTTAGGATCAATCGCCAGGGCGCGGTCCAGCAGCTCGCGACTGCGCTGCTCATCCTCAAAGACATCCCGATGCAGCAGACTCCATTCATCCCACAGGCGGGCATGCGTGGGGCTGAGGCGGACCGCAGCGGCAAAATAAGCCTCGGATTGGTCTCCGCGCTCCTTGCGCAGGGCCGGGTCAGCGCTCATTAACGCCCACAGATTGTACAGGCGGGCCAGATTGGCGGTATGGTCTGGATTCAACGGGTTGAGGGTTTGGGCTGCCACCAGGCTGTCGCGGGCCTGCGCCACCAGGTCGTCTCGCTCCGCCCCGGCTTCCACAGTATTGGCATGTTGAAGGAAAGCCTGGCCCAGGAACAATGGATAGTAATCCTCTTGGGGCGCCAGCTCGATCGCCCGCTGGTAGATCTGGACGGCGACCGGCCAGGAATCCGGCCGGGCGAACTGGCCGGCCAGTTTGAAAGCCACGTCCGCCTGGACCGGTTTCAGGTTGGCTAGCACTCCCAACCAGACCGCCAGGGCGAAGACCACGCCTCCCAGAGCTGCTTTCCATGGAGAGGCAGGCCGGGCAGTCCGGCCAGCCAACCCTCCCGGCAGGGGGATAAGAAAGACCAGCCCCAGGGTAAATGCCAGGAAATTGGCCGGGAGCGCTTCGAAGCGCCCGATCTGACCCAGAACATCGCTGAGGGTGCTGGCTCTCTGGCTCGCGATAGCGATCAGGCTGCGGGCATGCCACACCCAGAACAGCATGGCCGGCAGTAAGGCAGCAGCCAGGCTGCCGAAGGCCACCTTCCACAACTCCCGGCGGCTTTCGCCCTGCCCGGCTTCAGTTCCCAATAACAGCGCCGTCACCATCAGGGTAATCAAGATCAAACCCACGACCGCCCAGGAAGCGCCAGGGCCGCTGCCCTGCAGTCGGGTCAGAGACGCCCATAGGTCCAGCAGGCGCAGATCTTCTCCGCCCGGGTTGTTGAGAAAGATGTAGCCCAGGGAACCCAGGATCAGAGACAGAACCAGCCCGCCCGGCCAGACCGCATCCAACCAGGTATGGTCCGCAGCGGCTTTCCTGCCATCCAGGGAAGTGCTTTTTCTCCGGCGACCGGTTG
>JAJZSS010000269.1 GCA_021849525.1 Chloroflexota bacterium | reverse complement strand
GCTTTTTCGATCACATCCATGGCGCGCTCGATCTCCGCCGGCTCGTGGGCGGCGGTCACGGTGGCACGCAAGCGCGCCAGCCCGGGCGGCACCGCCGGCGAGACGACCGGCAGGACGAATTCGTCATGGGTCTGGCAGTAGCGAGTCATCCCAAAGGCGGTTTCATCCGTCCCGCAGATGACCGGTACGATCGCAGTTTCGGTGGCCAGGGTATCGAAGCCGCGACCCTTCAGGCCCTGAATAAACTGCTGGCTGTTGGCATTCAGTTTTTCCACCCGCCAGGGCTCTTCCAGGATCACGTCGAAGGCTGCTTTGGCTGCCGCAGCCTGGGCTGGGGGCAGCGCCGCCGAGAAGATGTACGCCCGGCTGGCATGCCGCAGAAAAGTGATCAGGTCCTCTTTCCCGGCAACATATCCCCCCACCGAAGGGATCGTCTTGCTCAACGTGCCCATCTTGATATCGATGCTGCCGGGCATATCGAAGTGTTCCTCGATCCCGCGCCCTGTCTTGCCCAGCACACCCACCGAATGGGCTTCATCCACCATCAGGTACGCCCCGTACTGCTTGCACAGCGCCACCAGCCGCGGGAAATCGATAATGTCTCCGTCCATACTGAAGACCGAATCGACCACCACCAGCTTGCTGGCGCCCGCTTCCACACCCTGCAGGCGCTGCTCCAGGGCTTCCATGTCGTTGTGCCGGAAGCGCAAGAATTTTGCCCCGCTCATCATACAGCCATCCACGATGCTGGCGTGATTGAGCTTATCCGAGATCACATAATCGCCGCGCCCCAACAAGGTTGAGACCACGGTCAGGTTGGTCACGTAGCCGGAGGTGTAAGTTACCGCCGCTTCAGCGCCTTTGAAGGCTGCGATGGTATCTTCCAGCTCGCGGTGCACGGTGAGCGTGCCCGCCAGGGTGCGCACCCCATGCGTCCCGGTGCCAAATTTATCGATGGCAGCTTTAGCTGCCGCGTTGATTTTGGGATGCCCTACCAGTCCCAGATAAGAATAAGAGGCGAACATCCCCATCTCGCGCCCATTGACCAGCACTCGCGCCCCGCCCCGCAGCTCTTCTACCGGCTGGTTGTAGAAATAAAGGCCCTCCTCCTGCATCGCATGCACGCGCTTATTCATCGCCTCCACGCGCGCCATGATGGTATTTTCATACTGCGATAAGTCCATACCAATTCTCCTCTAGAAAAATCAGGTAGGGGAAGTGTATTCCAATGAAGGTTGCCTGTCAACTACCGGGAATCCATTCCTGCCTGTCTTCAAGCACCCGGTGGGCGATTTCATACCCCTGGGCAATCATCTCATCGGTGTGCTGGAAATCCCAGAATGGGATATGCAGGCCTTCGCTCAAACCCAGATACTGGGTCGGCACTCCCTGGGCTTTGGCAAGCGCCAGCTCGAGATCGGTGTAGCGCCGCTCCACGGAATAAGTCAGCCGGTCCAGAAAGCCGGTGACCCCATTGCGGTCCTCCTGCCACTCGCGGCTGTCCATCAGATCGAGTGCCACGATGTGGGTCGCACCCAGGCGCAGCGCAGGCTCGATCGGAAGGTTGCTCACCATCCCCCCATCCACCAGGTAGGCGTTTTGTTTGCGGATGGGCATAAACCAGGGCGGCAGGGCGGTCGAGAGCAGGATCGAATCGAGCACATTCTCATCCTCGTCCAGTCCATGCAGCACCGGCTTGCCGGCATTGAGATCTGCCGAAACCACCACCAGGCGGGGTTTTTGCAGCGCGGCGAAGGTCAGATCGGGAGTTAATCCCTGGGCGATGATAAATTCCCGCAGCCTGGCTGCCGGATCGCCGCCGCCCCTTCCCAGCATCCTGCGCAGCGCGATCCGCAGATAATTATTGGGAAGTAAATCATACTGGATGGCATTCCGCCATACAGTAACCATTCGTTCCAGGCTCTCGTGCGAGAAGCCGTTCAACGCCAGGTATGCCCCGTTGACCGAGCCCACCGAGACCCCCACGATCAGGTCCGGTTGGAAACCGTGTTCGTAGATCGCCTGCAGCGCCCCTACCTGCAGGGCGCCGCGCGAACCACCGCCGCTCAAAACCAGGGCTAATTTCTGTTCCATCGCTTTACTCGCTTGCTCTTGCTTTTTAAACTGATCGGGATGATCAGATTTCACTCAGTATAACGAATCGTCAACCCGAGTTCAATAATCCAAATTCCACAGCCCGCCGGGTTCCTGGTGCTCATGCGCTATTTACATGATCCCGTCTCGCAGATACGTCCATCTGGCTGGCAGCCCTGCCCGAACTGGATTTTCCAGCACATAATTTACTACATCTATAAAATCATCGTGATCCTGAATGACATGATCATAACTTTCAGGCTGCCAAAATTGCCCCTGCCTGCTTAATAATTTGTTTGCCGGATGACCGGTATAGCCCTTCAACGAGTGCATAATTTCGGAAATTGTTACTGTACTCGTTAGATCCTCTAAGGGTGTACAAACCAGGTGAACATGGTTTGGCATAACACAATAGGCATCCAGGCTGAACACACGCTGGTCGCGGTACTGCAGAGCCTCACAAACGATATTGGCAACCTCTGGATTCGCCAGCCAACGGTTAGATTCTGTGGCGGCATCTAAGGCTGCATCCCATTCGCTGAATAATTGCTTTTGTGCCAGCGTAACTGCTTGTTTCTGTATTGTTGGGTCAGTCAACTGATTAACTTCATCTTCTTTAATCCGCACTGCTTCGTCCAATTTCAACATGACTGCTTTGGGTAGAGAGCCCACCAGGCGAAATGTGATAAACATTGTCGCATCAAAAGGCTGAAATAGAGGCAGATTGCGCTGGTAGTACAGCTTATAAGGCAAAAGAGACATCATATTGCGCTACATCCCCAGCTTCCTCAGCTCTTCCTCACCAATCACAGGTACACTTAATTCGCGCGCCTTATCCAGCTTCGAGCCGGGATTCTCGCCCGCCACCACATAATCCGTGTTCTTGCTCACCGAGCCGGTCACCTTGCCGCCGTGGGCTTCGATATACTCCTTCACCCCTTCGCGGCTGAAGCCTGCCAGGGTGCCGGTGACCACGAATATTTTCTCGGCCAGCGCCCCACCCGTCGGCGCCGCCTGCACCGCGCCCTGCGGCCACACGCCCGCCCGGCGCAGCTTCTCCACCACCAGCCGGTTGCGTTCATGGGTAAACCAGTCCACGATGGCCGCCGCGATATTCGGCCCGATTCCTTCAATACTCTGCAAATCCTCCAGGCTCGCCGCCGCCAGCGCATCCAGGTCTGCATGGTGCCGCGCCAGGTCAGCCGCCACCACCTCGCCCACCCCGCGGATGCCCAGGGCAGTGATCACCCGGCTCAGCGGACGGCCGCGGGAAGCTTCGATCGATTCGAGCAGGTTCTCAGCCTTCTTGACCGCAAAGCCCTCCAGATCCAGCAAATCTTCCAGCCGCAGGCTGTAGATGTCTGCCACATCCCGCACCAGCCTGGATTCTGCCAGCTGCTCCACGATCTTAATCCCCAGCCCGACGATGTCCATCGCCCCGCGTGACACAAAATGCTCCAGGTTACGCACCAGCTGCTCCGGGCAGGAGGCGTTCACGCAGAACCAGTCCACCTCGCCGGGTAGATGCTCCGCAGCCTCGCCGCACACCGGGCAGGTCTGGGGCGGAATGTACGGCAGCTCGTTCCCGCTGCGCGCCGCTTCTACCGGGCCGATCACGTACGGGATCACTTCGCCGGCCCGCTTCACCCGCACCCGGTCGCCGATGCGGATATCCTTATCCCGGATATAGTCGAAATTATGCAGAGTCGCCTGCTTCACCACCACCCCGCCAATCAGCACCGGCTCCAGCACCGCATTCGGCACCAGCTTGCCGGTGCGCCCCACGTTCACTCGGATATCCTTGAGCAGCGTGGTCACTTCCTGAGCCGGGAATTTATATGCGATCGCCCCGCGCGGGTCTTTCCCGGCGAAGCCCAGGTCGGCCTGCAGGTCCAGGTCGTCAATCTTGATCACCACCCCATCCGCCTCGTAGGGCAAAGCCCTCCGGCGCTGCTCCCACGATTCCACCACCTGCACCGCTTCTTCCAGGTCGGCGCAGTTTTCCGCCGGCGGCGTGGGAAAGCCCAGCCCGCGCAGGTATTCCAATGTCCCCCATTG
>JAJZSS010000268.1 GCA_021849525.1 Chloroflexota bacterium | reverse complement strand
GGGTTCGCTGGAGCGGGTCGGAATCTGCTGCATCAATATGGATTATGGCACCCCGGATGACAACCTGTTTGCCATGTACGCGGTGGTCGAGAAATTTCGGTCAATAGCCTGAGGAAAAAGGAAGTCACGTATGGAATATCGTCTGTTTGGCCGCACCGGAGTGCTTGTATCGCCCATTGGTTTGGGGACGATGAACTTCGGCATGCCCACCAGCGCCGAGGATTCGACAGCCATCCTCCATCGGGCTCTTGAGGCGGGGATCAACCTGATCGACACGGCCGATAAGTACCAGAACGGCGAGAGCGAGCGTATCATTGGCCGGGCTTTGAAGGACCTCCGCCAGCGCCAGCAGGTTTTTCTGGCCACCAAGGGTTTTAATCGCATGGGCGACGGGCCCAATGACGCCGGTGCCAGCCGCTATCACATATTGCGTGCCTGTGAGGCCTCCCTCCGCCGCCTGCAGACCGACTACATCGATCTGTACCAGCTCCATCGCCCGCCTCCGCTCCACCTCCCCCAGGACGAAACCCTCCGCGCTCTCGAAGACCTGGTCCGTTCCGGCAAAGTGCTCTACGTCGGCTCCTCCACTTTCCCGGCCTGGATGTTGATGGAGGGCCTGGGGATCAGTGAGCGCTACGGTTGGGCGCGCTATGCCAGCGAGCAGCCTCCCTACAACCTGCTCGACCGCCGTGCCGAAAACGAGCTGATCCCGCTCTGCCAGAAATACGGCCTGGCAGTCCTGCCCTGGTCGCCGCTGGCGATGGGTTTGCTCGCCGGGCGTTACTCCACCCGGGGCCAGTTCCCCAGCGGGTCGCGCGGCGAGCAGTGGGATAGTCGGCTTTTGCGCGATCGCATCACGTCTCGCGGCATCGCCGTTGGCCAGCAGGTCGCCGCTCTGGCTGCCGAGCGCAGCCTGACCCCCACGCAGCTCGCCCTGTTGTGGGTCAAAGACCAGCCCGGAGTGACTGCTCCGATGATTGGCCCGCGCACCCTCCAGCATCTGGAGGATGCCCTGCCGGTCATGGAGCTGAGCCTCGCGGCCGCCGACCGCCCGATTTTCGATGCCCTCGTCCACCCGGGCAATGCCGTTTCTGATTTTCATAACAGCAACGACTGGATGAAGGCTCGTATCACCGATTCTTCCGAGGAGGCTGTATGAATACCGTCCGCTGGGGTATTATCGGATGCGGCAACGTGACCGAAGTCAAGAGTGGCCCTGCCTTCCAGAAGGTCAATGGCTCGCAGCTCGTCGCCGTCATGCGCCGCGATGCCACTAAAGCGCAGGATTATGCTCAGCGACATAGTGTTCCCAGATGGTATTCCGACGCCCAGGCCCTGATCGATGACCCCGACGTGGATGCAGTCTATATCGCCACGCCCCCCTCCACCCACCACCCATACACCCTGGCAGCCGCCCGGGCTGGCAAGCCGGTTTACGTTGAAAAGCCGATGGCCTTGACCGCGGCCCAATGCGATGAAATGATCTCAGCTTGCCAGGCCGCTGGCGTGCCGCTTTTTGTCGCCTATTACCGCCGGGCTTTGCCGCGCTTTTTGAAGGTCAAAGAGCTGCTCGACAGTGGCGCTATTGGTCAGCCGCGCTGCGCCCGGATCGACCTGGCTTTACCGCTCCGGGTTCCTCCTCCCGATGAATTGCCCTGGCGCCTGAATCCAGAGATTGCCGGTGGCGGCCTCTTTGTCGACCTAGCCTCCCACGCTCTGGATTATCTGGATTTCCTCCTCGGTCCGGTCAAGTCAGCCTGCGGTTTTGCCGCCAATCACGCTGGCGCTTACCCGGCCGAAGATATTGTCAGTGCCGCCTTCGAATTCGAGAGCGGAGTCCAGGCTGTGGGTCAGTGGCTCTTCAGCAGCTCGGAAAATGTCGACCGCATCGAGCTGATCGGCGCCCACGGCAAGATCAGCCTGACCGTCTTCGACGAGAGCCCGATCATCCTTCAGACGCCTTCCGGAACCCAGTCCTTCGCCATCTCCAATCCCGCCCATATCCAGCAGCCGTTGATCCAGCAGATCGTCGATCAGCTGCGCGGTTTTGGCCAGTGCTCCAGTACCGGTGAGACCGCCTTGCGGACCACCCATGTCATGGAGCAGCTGCTGTCGGGTTACTATTCAGCTCCCCTAAAATCATCCCCTCTCGCCTCCCTCTAACTTATGATAAATCCCACCGAACCTTTAATTTCTCCTCTCACCAGCCGCCAGCGCCTGCTGGCCGCCCTCGACCACCGCGAACCCGATCGCATCCCGCTGGATCTGGGCAGCACCCAGGTGACCGGCATCCACACCATCGCCTACCGGCGTTTGCGCCAGGTCCTGGGATTACCTCCCCTTGAGCCCGAGCTTACCGATGTCGTTCAAGGATTGGCCCTGCCCGCTCAGGACGTGATCGAGCGCCTCGGCGTGGATGTACGCGGTCTCTTCCCGCTCAACAGCCATAACTGGAAGGTCAGCGAAATTGAGGTCATCGCCGAAAGCTCCGGTGATCTGTATTGGAGTTATTTCGACGAATGGGGCATTACCCACCACAAACCTCGCCCCGACGGGCTGTATTACAGCGTCTGGAAGGCTCCCCTGGAACGCTCAGATTTGACCGCCCAGGATATCGCCAATCACCCCTGGCCCCGCCTGGACGATCCGCAGCGCATCGCCGGGCTGCGTGCCCTGGCCGAGAGCTACCGGGAAGCTGGCTACGCCGTCGTCCTCAAGGACCCCTTCGCTGGTATTTTCGAAATGAGCCAGCGGATAGTCGGAATGCAGAACCTGCTGATCATGATGGCGGAACGCCACCCCGCTGCCGAAGCCCTGTTCGATAAACTGGTTGAGCTTAAGCTGGGCTTCTGGGAGATGGCTCTGCCTCAGCTGGCGGATGTGGTGGACGTGGTTACCCAGGCCGACGACTACGGCACCCAGGCCTCCCAGCTGATCTCGCCGCGCATGTTTCGCCAGCTGCTAAAGCCGCGCTGGCAGCTGATCTTCGACCGCCTCAAGGTCCTGGCGCCCACCGCTCGCCGCTTCTTCCACTCCTGCGGCAACGTGCGCCCGCTGCTACCCGATTTCATTGAGATCGGGGTCGAAATTCTCAACCCGATCCACATCCGCGCCGCCGGGATGGAGCCGGTTGCCCTTAAACGCGACTTTGGCGATGCATTGGTCTTCTGGGGCGGCGGCGTCGATACCCAGGGAGTGCTCCCCTATGGTACCCCGCAGGAAGTCGCAGACGATGTGCGCCGCAATCTCGACGCCCTGGCGCCCAGCGGCGGCTATGTGTTCAACACCGTCCACAACATTCAGGCCGATGTGCCCGCTGAAAACCTCAGGGCGATGCTTGAGACTTTGCTTGGGGAGAGTATATGAGCTACACCGAAAACTGGGACCGTTTTATCAAAGCCGCCCGCCTGGAGCAGACTGACCGTGTGCCGGTGGCGCTGATCGTCGACAGCCCCTGGCTGCCGGGCTACGCCGGGATCGATGCCCGTGACTACTTCTTGTTTCCTGAAAAATGGCTGGAGATCAACCTGGGACTGCTGGCGCGCTTCCCCGATGCTGCCTGGGTGCCCGGCTTTTGGGTCGAATTCGGCATGGCAGCCGAGCCTTCTGCTTTTGGCTGCCGGATGCGCTTCTACCCCGACCGGCCCCCCTCCATCGAACCCCTCGTGCCCGACCTGGCTTTCTGGGAGCAGATCAGTCCCGTCAACCCGGCTGAAGATGGCCTGATGCCGCTGGCCCTGCACCTTTACCATCAGATGGACCAGCGCCTGGCGGCTGAGGGTCTCGGCATTCACATGGTGGCGGCCCGCGGTCCGCTCACCACCGCTTCCTGGCTGACCGGGATTGGCCCGTTGATGGAAGGTCTGGTCGCCCAGCCCGAGCAGGCCGGCCGCGTGCTGGAAACCGTGACCACCTCCCTGATCAGCTGGCTCGAAGCCCAGCTCTCCACCCTGCGCCAGCCTCAGGGCATCCTCCTGCTCGATGATCTGGTAGGGATGGTCTCCCGCCGGACCTACGAAAAAATGGTCGCCCCCCATCTCCAGCGCATCTTCAATTATTTCTCCGGTCTGGTGCGGGTCTACCACAACGATACCCCCTGCCCGCACCTGCTCGAGCCGCTCTCTCAGGCTGGTTTTGATGTCTTTAATTTCTCCC
>JAJZSS010000267.1 GCA_021849525.1 Chloroflexota bacterium | reverse complement strand
ATGGACTGGGAAAAGGCAGCTCGCAGACAGGATCCGAACAGCATCGAAGGACAGATCTTTGGGGGATTGCAAAAATTAATCGATTTACGAAAGTCGCAGGCTGCGTTCGCTGGCGGCGAAATGCATGTGATCCGCACTGATTCTCCCCAGATCCTGGGGTTTGTGCGCAGTCACGGCACCGACCGGATCCTGGTTTTTGCGAACTTCAGCGAAGGCACTCAATCCATACCGGTGAACTTGCTGCGTTTGTATGGGTTGGGTTACCACTCCACGGACCTGCTGACCCAGCAGCCGGTTCACCAACACGATATTCAGCTCGAGCCGTTCCAGCTATTGTGTCTAAAGTCGTAAGCCTGAATTATATTCAAGGAAAATCGCCTCTGGCCGAGAAATAACGACCAGGGGCGATTTATATTCCGAGTGCGGATTAGGCAGGAGAAGGATTATTTATCTTTAAACAGCCCGCCCAGAACCATATTCACCAGGGTAATGATAATCGCGCCGAGCAACGCCGGGATTGCGCCATCGATATAAAAACCGATATTGAGCCAGTTGATCGATATCCAGGAGGTCAGCCACAGCACAAAGGCATTGATCACCAGCATAAACAAACCCATCGTCAGGAAAATAAATCCGCACGACATGAGTACCAGGAGTGGTTTGACCAGGGCAGTGACAATGCTCAACACGACTGCCAGGATCGCAAAGGTGACCCAACCATTGGGGCTCTCGACGTGAATGCCCGGCACCACATTTGCGGCGATCACCAGTCCGATGATGGTTACTAACCAGCGCAATAGTAATTTCACAGTTCCTCCTCCCCGGTCAGATTGACCGGCGCATTCAATTTCTGAGTCTGATAAATTCCTTATTATTATTTACGAGTTCGACGCTGCAAGGTTTCAAAAATCAGAGCTGACTTGCGAAACCCTTAATAATCCGTGCGATGTGCCTGGCGCCTTTTTCGTAAAGATCGACCCGGATATTCTCATTCGGGGCATGGGCTTTCGTGCCAGGATAACCTATTCCTGCTGCAACTACGGGGACCTTAAGCACCTCGATAAATGGGTGGTTCGGTCCGGAGCCACCGGTAAGCGGCACTACCTGCATCGGGACGCCATAGACTGGTTCTGCAGTCTCCACAACCAGCTGGACGAATGGATCGGCCGGATCAGTCCGTCCGGACGGTTCGCCGCCCAGGAAAGTGATCTGTACATCCGAAAACCCCTCAGAATCCAGATGAGCACGCAAAAGCCTGAGCACTCTTTCTGGCGTCTGGTGGGGTACGAGGCGGAAATCAACTTTTGCCGAGGCGCGAGCCGGGAGAACCGTTTTTGAGCCAGGACCCTGGTATCCGGATGTGAGACCACAGATTGTACAGGTCGGCTCAAATACTTCAGCGATATGCAGCGCGGTTCCGCCGGTCAATCCTTTCAAAAAGCTGCTTACTCCATAGCGGGTTTTATACTCATCGGCAACTTCAGGAAGTTGTGCCATCAGCTCCCGGTCGCGGGCGCTGGGCGGATCGACATCGTCGTAATAACCCGGGATGCGAATGCGTTCATCGGGTCCTTTGAGGGTATTTAATGCCCACACCAGCCGCCAGGCCGCGTTGGGGAAAATCGATCCTCCCAGACCTGAGTGGACATCGCTGGAAGCTGTCTCAACCGAGAGCTCGACATAGCATATCCCGCGTAAGCCCAGATATTGGATGGGCACCTCGCGATGGTCTACACCGCCAAATTCCCAGATACAGACGTCTGCGGCCAGCTGTTCGGCGTGTTCATGGATATATTGTTTTAAGTTGATGCTGCTGACCTCTTCTTCGCCTTCGATGATGAACTTAATGTTGCATGGCAGTCCGCCATCGACTGCCTGGATCGCATCGATTGCGTGCAAGCGGCTGACCAGGTGTCCTTTGTCGTCGCTTACTCCACGCCCGTAGAGTTTCCCATCCCGCAGGCTGGGCTCGAAGGGAGGGCTGTCCCACAATTCCAGTGGTTCCGGTGGTTGGACATCGTAGTGATTGTAGATCAGCAAGGTTTTGTCAGCCCCAGGGCTGCCTGGAGGAAGCAAGTACTCAGCAAAGACAACCGGCGCTCCAGCAGTGCTTTGGATCTGGACCTGGAAACCTCGTTTGCCCAGCATATCTTTCACCAATGCTGCGCATTCCACCAGCCCCCAATTCTGAGCGGCAACGCTGGGTTGGGCAACCAGCAGCCCCAGCTCGTCCAGGCTCTGGTCAAGATGGTCTGCGATATAACGATCGATCTGTGTGAAATCAGTCATCCCAATCTCCTCCATTTCGTTGAATCCTGCCGCTATAAGTAGTTCGCATCAATTGAAAAATGTTTTGAGTGATGTTGAGCCCACAAAAGCAAAGAGCAGCATTTTAATTAACTGACCCAGAAAACACCAGAAAAGGAATTTGACCAGAGGCATTTTTAATGCCCCGGCAGTAACCCCGGCAAGATCGAAAACTGGATTGGGTACAGCCGCCAGAACCAGCACCGTAAGCCGCCCATTTTTCTTCATCCATTCGCTCATGCGCTGGTAAAGCTGCAAGTTTTCAATGACTGCTTGCCCGCTGAAGCCGGTCAGGTATCCGGAAATCTCACCCAGGGCTGCTCCTGCTGCGGCTGCCAGGGCGACACCAAAAGGGTTAAAGACGGCGCCCATGGTAAACACAACAGCCAATCCAGGGGCAGGAAGCAGAACGGTGGCATAAGCCACAAAGGCCAGTAGAAATATCCCTGGATAACCATAAGCCGCCAGAGTACTGGCTTTATCGCGATTGATAAAGATGAACACCGTCAACCCGACGACGACAATCAGGGCCGCAATTCGTGCCAGAGTGAGACGGGTTTTCGAGTTCATCCGCTTGCTATTCAATCCAGCATCTGTGGTAGGAGGGGATTATTGATTCATTCGTTAATTATGCTGCGAGCGCCCTCCCCATGGGCGCTCGCGATTGTTATCAGAGGATTTTCCCAGAATCCTAACCGGTTTAGACAGGTTCTTCGGTGATGGTCACCGTGTTCAATGTGACCGCCGGCGCGTTCCGGAAGCGTGGATCGCGCTCGGGAATGGACATTAATACATCCATACCTTCGATGACCTGACCAAAAACACTGTGCTTGTTATCCAACCAGGGGGTAGGGACATGAGTGATAAAGAATTGGGAACCATTGGTCCCGGGTCCGGCATTTGCCATCGAAAGCACGCCGGGTTTATCGTGCTTGAGCGTGCTGTGAAACTCATCGTTGAAGCGATAGCCCGGGCCGCCCATCCCGGTGCCGGTAGGATCGCCGCCTTGCACCATGAAGTTGGCAATCACTCGGTGAAAGATCGTGCCGTCGTAAAATCCCTGGCTGGCCAGAAATACAAAATTATTGACCGTATTAGGAACTTTATCAGCATGTAAGGCGATTTTGATATCACCCTTCGAGGTGTTCAGGGTCGCTACGTACTTCTTTGTGGGGTCGAGAGCCATCTTTGGCGCGCTTGACCACTGTTTCGAGGAATCAGGCATGAATATTTCCTTTCAATAGGGTATCTTCCTGCTGCAGCAGCGACTGAATACGCGCCACCACCATTGCTAACGCTACTGGATTCATACCCCCGGCGGGGATAATGATATCCGCATACCGTTTGGAAGGTTCGACGAACTCCAGGTGCATCGGGCGCACCGTGGCCAGGTACTGGTGAATCACATTCTGGGCAGTCCGGCCGCGTTCGAAGAGATCGCGCTCGAGCCGCCGGATCAGGCGTAAATCGGCATCCGTATCCACAAATAACTTGACATCAAATAGCTCGCGCAGCTTTGGCTCGGAAAAGATGAGGATGCCTTCGACCATAATAACAGACTTCGGCTCAACATGCCGGTATTCACCCGTTCGCATGTCATGCTCGAAGTCGTAAATCGGCAGCTCGATCGGCTGCATATGCTTCAGCTGTATGATATGTTCAGCGAGCAGGTCGCTATCCAGAGAATTGGGATGATCGAAATTAATGGCTTCGTGCTCGTTGGGTGGCAAATCGCGCAGGTCTTTATAATATGCATCGTGAGGCAAATATGCGATATTATTCTCACCAACCTGTTCAAGGATAAATCGGGCCAGGGTTGTTTTACCCGATCCGATCCACCTGCGATCC
>JAJZSS010000266.1 GCA_021849525.1 Chloroflexota bacterium | reverse complement strand
ATCGCCACCCGGCGGCGCAGGGCGGTGACGTCGATTTTAGGGTCGAGAATATCCAGCGGGCTGCCGTCCTCGCCGAACAGGGTGGCCTGCCCGGTGAGCTGGACCACATCGGCCAGGTCGTTCAGGCGGTTGAGGACGCGCAGCAGGGTGGATTTTCCGCCGCCGGCAGGGCCGAACAGGACGGTGATGGAATGGGCGGGGATGTTGAGGCTAATCCGCTTGAGCGATTCAGCGCCATCCGAGTAGACCAGAGAAAGATCGGTGATCTCGAATTTGTTCATCGTGGGCTTACCACTGGCGGCGGGCGCGCGCCCGGGAGCGGATTATGGTCGTCAGCAGGTTCAGGCTGAGGACCAGGATAAGCAGGACGACTGCCGTGCCGTATTGGACCTGGACGGGCATGCCGGGGACCTGGGTGGAGATGACATACAGGTGGTAGGGCAGCGCCATGGTGGCATCCATGGGGGAGGTGGGGAGGGCGGGCAGGTAGAAAGCGGCGCCGGTGAGCAGGATGGGAGCGGTCTCGCCGGCAGCGCGCTCCAGGCCGAGGATGACTCCGGTGAGGATGCCGGGCAGGGACTGGCCGAGCACGATGTGGCGGATGGTCTGCCACTGGGTAGCGCCGAGGGAGATGCTGACCACACGGAAGGATTGGGGCACGGCGCGCAGGGCCTCTTCGGCGGTGCTGATAATGGTGGGCAGGGTCATGATGGCCAGGGTGAAGGAAGCCGCCAGGATGCTGGTGCCAAATTTGAAAAAGATCACGAAGATGCCCAGCCCGAATAAGCCGTAGACAATGGAGGGGATGCCGGCGAGGTTGATGATGGCGATGCGGATGATCCGGGTCCAGAGATTATCGGGGGCGTATTCGGAGAGGTAGACGGCGGCGGCGATCCCCAGGGGGACTGCCAGCAGGGTGGTGAAGAAGGTGAGGTAGACGGTGCCCAGGATGGCCGGAAAGACCCCGCCGGCGCGCATGCCGTCAGTGGGGAAGGCGGTGAGAAACTCCCAGGAGATGGCAGGTAAGCCCTGGGCAAAGATGGTGATCAGGATGAGCAGGATAGGGACGACGGTGAAGAGAGCGACCAGGCTGAGCACGCCGAAACCGGCCGTCTGGATCAGGTTGCGGCGGCTGGCGTTCGAAGGGCGGGGGTGGGCAGGATTCATCGGCGGGCTGCTCATGGCTCAGGACAGGATGCGCTCGGCGCGCTTCCGCTGGCGGAAAATGACGCTGGAGGCGATCAGGTTGACCACCAGCGAGATGATAAACAGGGTGATGCCGATGAAAAACAGGACGTGGTAGTGAGTGGAGCCGACGGCGACTTCGCCCATCTCGGCGGCAATGGTGGCGGTCATGGTGCGGATGGGGGAGATGATTGCCGCCAGGCTGCGCGGCAGGACCGGGGCGTTACCGGTGACCATCATCACGGTCATGGTTTCGCCGATGGCGCGGCCGAGACCGAGCATGATGGCGGTGATCACGCCGGTGCGGGCGGCGGGAAGGGTGACCTTCCAGATGGTCTGCCAGCGGGTGGCGCCGAGGGCCAGGGCGGCATCGCGATAGGAGCGGGGGACAGAATCGAGGGCGTCTTCGGCGACGGAGACGATGGTGGGGATGGAGATGCCGCCAAGCAGAAGCGCGCCTGCCAGGGCGGTGAGGCCGGTGGGAATATCGAGCAAGATACGCAGGCGGGGGGCAATGGCAACCATGCCCAGGAAGCCCAGGACGACCGAGGGAATGCCCGCCATGATTTCGATGAAGGGTTTGAGGATCTCACGCGCCCAGCGGGGGGCAATCTCGGCGATGAAGATGGCCGTGCCGACCCCAAACGGCACAGCGACCAGGGCCGAGCCGAGGGTGACGAGCAACGAGCCGCCGATAAGCGGCAGCAGGCCGTAATAATCTTCGATGGGATACCAGCGGCTGCTGAACAGATCGCCCAGTGGCACCTCGGCCAGGGTGGGCAGGCCTTCGCGCATCAGGAAGATGAAGATCACGGCGACGAACAGGATCGCCGAATAGCCGGAAGTCTTGATGACTGCCGTGATGAGGGTTTCGAGCCAGGTCTGGGCGCGCTTAGGCATCGGTAGGTCGGTCCTTTACTGCCCGCTCAGGGGCGCGGTCACGGGGACAAAACCCAGCTCGGCGACGATATCCTGGGCGGACGGGGAGAAGATCCAGTCCAGGTAAGCCTGCTCGACGGCGGATGGGGCGCCGGCGGTGTACATATACAGGTCACGCGCAATCGGGTAGGAGAGATCGTTGACTGTAGCGACCGAGGGGAAGAAATATTCGCCGCCGGTCTCCCGCGCCACCCCCAGGACTTTCACTTCGGGGACGACGTAACCCAGCCCGTCGTAGCCGATGGCGTTGGGATTGTCGCGCACCTCGGCGGTGATGCCTTCGGAGGAGGGCAGGAGCAGGGTATCGGCGGAGAAGAAGGTTTTATTATCTGAATTGCCCAGGCGCAGGACTTCTTCGAGGAAGTAGACGTGGGTGCCGGAGTTGGTCTCGCGGCTGAGGCGCACGATGGGGCGATCTTCACCGCCCACCTGCGACCAGTTGGTGATTGCGCCGGAGTAGATGGCGGAGATCTGGGGCAGGGTGAGGCGCTGGACGGGATTGGCGAGGTTGACAATCACGGCGATGGCATCCCGGGCGACGGTGAATTCCAGCGGGTCGATGCCGGTCTTCTGCATGGCGGCAATCTCTTCGGCTTTGATGGCGCGGGAAGCGTTGGCGATATCCACGGTGTTATTGGCGAGGGCGGTGATGCCGGTGCCCGATCCGCCGCCGGTGACCGAGACGCTGACCCGGGGGTTTACGACCTGGTAGGCTTCCGCCCAGGCCAGGGCCAGGTTGACCATGGTGTCGGAGCCTTTGTTTTGAATGGAGGTGACAGGAGCGGAAGCGCCGGGATCTGCGCCGGAAGCGCCGGAGAAGGCGCAGCCTGCCAGGTTGAAGCCCACGAGGCTGAAGCCCAGTAATATCAGCAGGAGGCGGCGCAGTGGGGGAAGCGAAAATCGCATGCGTAAATTATAGTAGGGATAAGCAAAGCAAACAAGTGCTGGTGAAAAGCTGCGCAAGAGGATAGGCGGAAAGAAGAATTCGATTAAAATAGGAATATGGAAACCAACCCCTCCCCAATCATGCAATCCCAAAATCTGGACTTTTTCTACGGCTCCTTTAAGGCGTTGGAGCAGATCGATATGAATATCCTGCCGCAGAGGGTGACCGCCCTGATCGGGCCGTCGGGCTGCGGCAAGTCCACCTTCCTGCGCTGCCTGAACCGGATGAATGACACCATCCCGGGGACACGCGTGGAGGGGAAGATCACCCTCGATGGCCAGGATATCTACGCTGAAGATATGGACGTGACCGAGCTGCGCCAGCGGGTGGGGATGGTATTCCAGAAGCCGAACCCGTTCCCGCAGTCGATCCTGGACAATGTGGCGTTTGGGCCGCGGGTGCTGGGGATGGTGGACGGGCGGGTGGGGCTGGACGAGCTGGTGGAGCGCAGTTTGCGCCAGGCGGCGCTGTGGGAGGTGGTGAAGGATAAGCTGCAGCACAATGCGCTGGACCTGTCGCTGGGCGAGCAGCAGCGGCTGTGCATTGCGCGGGTGCTGGCGGTGCAGCCGGAGGTGATCCTGATGGACGAGCCGGCTTCGGCGCTGGATCCGATTGCGACCGGGCATATCGAGGACCTGATTGCCGAGCTGAAAGCTTTGTACACGATTGTGATCGTGACCCACAATATGCAGCAGGCGGCGCGGGTGAGCGATTTTACGGGGTTTTTCTGGCTGGGGAAGCTGGTGGAGTTCAACGAGACGCCAGCCCTGTTCACGACGCCGAAAGAAGAGCTGACGGAGAGTTATATTACGGGGAGGGCCGGGTGAGCTGTCAACGGATTATCCACGGATTACACGGATTGGGCATGGGTCGTAGGATAAGCTCGCCTGGAGTTCAGGCTCGCTTGTCCAGTGAAATGTTAACCGCAGATGACGCAGATGAGCGCAGATAAGAGATTGGAACACGAAAAACACGAAAGAAACGAAAGGCACGAAAGGTGGGTGTAGGATAAGCTAGCCTGGAGTTCAGGCTCGCTTGTCCAGTGAAATGTTAACCGCAGATGACGCAGATGAGCGCAGATAAGAGATTGGAGCACGAAAAAGCACGTC
>JAJZSS010000265.1 GCA_021849525.1 Chloroflexota bacterium | reverse complement strand
CTGAGCGGTTGGCGCCCAGGGGGTGGGGTAGAGCGGTGGGCGCCAGGCTGCCACGGGGACTGCACCGTGCTGGGGGAGGACCAATCTCAATGGATCAGGTCTGGTTTCAGGTTGTGGAGAAATTTTTTCATTACCTGTTGGTGTTTCATCTGACAGAGCAGTCACGTCTGGGGTTGGAACAGGAGCATTTTCAACCTCGGTCCTTTCAAGCGTGGATGTAGGTTCGGGCGTTGCTGAGTGTTCCGGGTTAATTGGCACAGTAGTCTGTTGGCAGGCCAGGAGCAAGACTCCTGCCATTAGCACTGTAATACCCAGCTTAATCAGCCGAAAATAGCTCATGGAGTGGGTGTACTTATCGGGCGGGAAGTGGCGGTCGGCGTAGGGGTGCGAGTGGGCCAGGGGGTGCGGGTTGGTATCGGCGTGGGGCTGGGGCGCAGGGTGCGGGTAGGCACTTGAGTGGTAGGGATAATTTTTGTTGGAGTTACCAGGATCTCTGGCGGGTATATTTCGAGCATGGCATCTTGCCAGTCCAGTCCAGATGTGTGAACAAATTCATGGAAGCGAGCGGCGGAATAAGCGGAGCGCCAGATCGCCAGGGCTGGCAGCCGTTCCCAGCCGTATGCCTCGGCCAGGCGAGTGAAATCGACCCAATATCCACCTGGAATCGATTTCGCATACGCACCGCCTGTCTCATAAGCACGCGGATCACCGCTGGAGCGGGCGTTGAAATCCCAGGGGAGGGCTGCGATAGGTCTGCCCTGGGAGCCATCCTGGAAGCGGGCGCGCATCATCACCCGCCAGTAGGACTGAGCACCGTAATCTTCACGCAAAATAACCAGCCAGCCTGCATTGGCGGGGAGAGGGTTAAACGCGAATGCTCTTCCGGTATATAACCAATCATCCTCCAGACCGGGTTCCAGTGGAACTGTAAGCGGAACATAAGCGTTTTCAAGGTTAGCCAGTAAATCCCAGCCGGCTGCCTGGGCCACACGCTTGCGCAAGCCAGCAAAGGACTCATCCACCAGGTCCTGCAGTACAGCATTGGGCGCCTGCACGTTTTGCAGGGCAACCAGACGCTGGCGACCGTTGGGAATGTCTGCCAGAGGAGTCAGGGCAGGAAACCAGAGAGGAGTCGAAGTTACCCTGGCTGAGGAAGCAAACGTTGTACTCAGATCCAGGTTTGGAGCCAGATTTCCCCAGGTGAGACCATTGGCAGTCCCATTTAAGTAGACCGGAGGGAGAGTGATTGCTTTTTCCGGTACTCCATACCCCGTGAGAAATTCCTGGTTAGGTGTGCTCAAAATCGTCAGCAGTGCATTCCCGCCTGGACTCCAGGCTGCCTGGTCGCCACTACCGACGACCCGCGACTTATTCTCAAAGCTGGCTGAGCTGCCCGGTGAAGCCAGATGCAGCTCGTGAATTCCACTAGGACCAATGGCCGACCAGACCAGCTGCGTGCCATCCGGAGACCAGGCCGGATAGGTCTCGATCTGGTGGTTATTGCGACTGACATTGGTGAAGCGGTCGTCTGCCTGATCAAGATCGGCCACCCAGATTTCATTTTCACCGCTGCGCGTCGACACAAAGGCCACGAGGCGGCCCAGAGGTGACCAGGATGGTTCGTAGTCTGCTCCCGGGTGATCGGTTAGCTGGATGGGCTCCTGTGCGCCATCCAGAGCGCGGATAAAGATATCCAGCCCACTGCTATCTCCGTGATAACTTTCATAAGCCAGCCAGCGCCCATCGGGGGACCATGCCGGCGCCCCGTCGTATTCCGGTGTGTTGGTAATCTGGGTGAGGTTACCGCTGTGGAGATCGAGCAGGTATAGATCCCACCAACCACCCCGGTTTGAGGCGAATGCCAGGTTATCGCCGGCGGGATTTAATGCCGGGTGAATATCGTCCCATTTTCCCGAGGTCAGGCGAATAAATGGTGACTGGGCGGGTTGGTAGGCAAAAAGCTGGCTGTAACCGTTTTCCTCAAGGGCCAGGATAGCCAGGCTGTTTTGCAGCACACCAAACGTTTCTTTCCAGGTACCAGGCTTTTCGGAAGAAAGAGATAAGGTGGACGTCGGTGTAGCCGATGCTGCTTTTTGTGTATCTTCTGCCGCAGGTAAGATAGTCTCTGATATGTTCTTAGAAGCGGTTGGAGTATCTGAGCTGGCGGTCTGGCTTTGTCCAAACGTAAGCGTGCGCGTCTGCCAGGTTGACCAGGCGAAAATAGCTCCCAGGCAGATCAGCCCAAGCAAAACTATCCGCAACAGGCGCCGGCGGCTTGATAGTTTTCTCCGATTGTTTTGGCTTTTGACAGGCAAGATCAATCTCCACATGGGTCTCGCGCCAGCCTAATTAAACCATGATCTGCCATGGGAAGTGGTCAGTTATCAAATCTGGAAGCACATCCTGGGTGGGAAGTACTGGCTTAGTCTTCGAAACCCATTGTGTAGAGCTGGTAATACAGACCATGGCGGGAGAGTAACTCGCTGTGGCTGCCTTGTTCCTGGATCCGCCCATCCTGGATAACGACAATTCGATCTGCCTGGACGACCGTCGAAAGCCGGTGTGCGATAACGAAGGATGTTCTGCCCTTTAGCAGTCGGGTGAGCGCTTTTTGGATGAGAATTTCAGTTTGCGTATCGACACTGGAAGTGGCTTCATCCAGGATCAAAATGCGAGGGTTTGCCAGTAACGCCCTGGCGAAGGATATCAGCTGGCGCTGGCCTACCGAAAGCAGCAAACCGCCTTCCTCGACCGGGGTATCGTATCCCTCGCGTAAAGCTGTAATAAATTCGTGGGCGCCGACAGCTTTCGCTGCGGCTTCGATTTCACTCTGCTCCGCCTCCAGGCGCCCAAAAGCGATATTCTCCCTTACAGTGCCTGAGAATAAAAATGGATCCTGCAGCACAATCCCCATCTGGCTGCGCAGACTGGACTGGGTGACGCTGCGCAAATCATAGCCATCGATGATGATTCGGCCCTGGGTAGGGTCATGGAAGCGCGAGACCAGTTTAACCAGGGTCGATTTACCGGCTCCGGTTTTACCCACCAGGGCTACCATTTCGCCAGGCTTTAAGTGCAGATTAATCTCTTCCAGAACTGGAGTCGGGTCATCGCTGTAATGAAAATATACATCTTCAAACAGAACTTCACCGCGGATTTCAGGGATTGCGATTGCCTCCGGTGCATCGGCGACTTCGACGGGGGTATCGAGCAAGCCCAGGATGCGTTCACCGCTTGCCATCGTGGACTGGAAAGTATCGTATCGCCGGCTCAGATCCCGAATTGGCTCGAAAAAACGCTGGATATACAGCACAAACGCAACCAGCACACCCGGGGTTAATCCACCCAGCCCCAGCGGATTGCCACCCAGGATAGCCTGACCACCTTGCCAGACAACCAGCCCGATGGCGATAGATCCTAACAGTTCGATGGACGATGGAAAAGCAGCTGCGACTCGGGCGGCGCGTAAGGTGGTTTCCAGGTGGTTGCGGTTGACCTCGCCGCTGAAGGTACGGTAATTCGTTTCCTGGCGGGAAAAAGCCTGGACCACCCGAATCCCATTGATATTTTCTGCCAGCACCGAATTGACCCAGCTGATTGCTTTGCGGACATTCCGGTAATTGTTGCGTGAACGCTTGCGGAAGTAGATGGTGAACCCGATCATCACCGGCATCACGGTAAAAGTGAGCAGGGTCAGGAAAGGATTCATGCTCAGCATGGCAATCAGGATCCCGATCAAGGTCAGGATGTCGCGGGCCACAGCCAGGATTGCCCAGGTAATAAACTCTCGCAGCACACCCACATCATTGATCACCCGCGTGATCACTCTTCCCACACTGTAGCGCGTGAAAAATCCGAGGGATAACTTCTGCAGGTGCTCAAATAGTCTGGCACGCAGATCGTAAATGATCGATTGCCCCACTCGAACCATCAGATTAACCCGAAAGAAGGTTGCCAGCCATTGGATAACAGCCGTCCCCAGATAGAGCAGAACGGTTTGGGTTAGAACGGGAAGAGAGCCGGCGGCTATGCCTGAGTCGAGGGCGACTTTAACCAGGTAAGGTCCGGCGACCGAGGCTGACGCATGCAGGATCATCAGTCCGAGCGCCAGCAATAACTGCCAGCGATATGGTGATGCGAACGCAGTCAGTCTCCGGGTTACGTCTGCGTCGAAACCTTTGGCAT